>NZ_BAABDO010000029.1:0-65674 GCF_039539665.1 Actinomadura keratinilytica | reverse complement strand
TGCGCGGCGGGGCGGCCCGGCGGCGCGCCGCCGGCGGTGGACGGCCGGGTCCGCATCGACGTCACGCTCACCGGCGCGTCCGACGGGGAGGCCGCCCGGCGGACCGTCGAACGCCTCCGCGCGGCCGTGCACGCCGTCCCGGACGCCGGCGCGATGGTCGGCGGGCGCACCGCCCAGCTGATCGACACCCAGGACACCGCCACCCGCGACCGCAACGTGATCGCGCCGGTGGTGCTGGCCGTCATCCTGGTCATCCTGTTCGCGCTGCTGCGCGCCGTGCTGCTGCCGCTGGTGCTGGTGGCGACGGTCGCGCTCGGCTACTTCGCCACCCTCGGCGTCACCGCGCTGGTGTTCCAGGGGCTGCTCGGTTTCAGCGGCACGGACGCGTCCGTGCCGCTGTACGGGTTCGTGTTCCTGGTCGCGCTGGGGGTGGACTACAACATCTTCCTGATGACCCGGGTGCGGGAGGAGACGCTGCGGCACGGCACCCGCGAGGGGATCCGGCGCGGGCTGACGGCGACCGGCGGCGTGATCACCTCCGCCGGGGTGGTGCTGGCCGCGACGTTCGCGGCGCTGGTGGTGATCCCGCTGGCGTTCCTGGCGCAGATCGCGTTCATCGTCGCGTTCGGCGTGCTGCTGGACACCCTGGTGATCCGGTCGCTGCTGGTGCCCGCGCTGGCCCGCGACATCGGCCGCGCCGCGTGGTGGCCGACCGCGTCGGACGAGGTCGCGGCCGCGGCTCCCAGCGACCACGCGGCCGTCTGAGCCCGCTCCGGGCCCGCCCCGGCGTTCCCGGTCGGCCGTCCGGGGCGGGTCAGGCGGCGGTCTTCGGCGAGGGCGCGGTCAGGCCGGCGGTGATGAAGGCGATGACGGTGCCGGTCTCGGGCCGCGCGGCGGCGGCGGTCGGGGACGCCGCCAGCGGACGTCCGTAGATCTCCAGGAGCAGCACGAACACCAGCCGCCAGCGTTCGGCGATCTCGCGCACCGACAGGTGCGGCATCGCGCGTCCGAGCATGACCTCGAACGGCACCGGCCCGAACCACGGCGAGCTGCTCGGCAGCCGCCGGGCCGGCAGCACCGAGCGGGCCAGCAGATGGCACAGCATCCGGCCCTTCTCCGTGCGCACCAGGTCCTCGAACGGCTCGACCAGCGCGGCCACCAGGTCCGCGACGTCGAAGGGCGGATCGCCGTCGCCGCCCGCCCGGGACCGGCGGGCGATCTCCTCCAGCCGGTCCGACCACAGCGGCAGCAGCTCGCGCTCCAGCAGCGCCAGAACCAGCCCCTCCCGCGAGCCGAAGTGGTAGTGCACCGCACCCGGGTTCAGCCCCGCCTCGGCGTTGATCGCCCGGACCGACACCTGGTCGACGCCCTTGGCCAGGAACAGCCGCTCCGCGGCCGCCAGCAAACGATCTCGCGTCGAGACGGGTTCCGCTGCCATGCGTCCCATTGCACCACAGCCGCTGGAAGCACGGTCCAATCAGTGATTGGCTGATGTGAGCGCCGTCCACCCCGGCGCGGCGTCGCGCAAGGAGGTCGAGCATGGGAACCTACGCCGTCACCGGATCCGCCTCGGGCATCGGCGCCGCCGGCGCCGCGGCCCTCACCGCCGCCGGGCACACCGTCATCGGGGTCGATCTGCGCGACGCCGACGTCATCGCCGACCTGGGCACCGCCGACGGCCGCGCGACGGCGGTCGAGGGCGTCCTGGCGGCCTGCGGCGGCGTGCTCGACGGCGTCGCCGCCGTCGCCGGCGTCGGCCCGAACGCGCCGGACGCGGCCGCGGTCGTGTCGATCGACTACTTCGGGCCGGTGGCGCTGCTGGACGGGCTGCGGCCGGCGCTGGAGCGGTCGGGCGCCGGACGCGCCGTCGTCATCGGCTCCAACTCGGCGACCACCGTGCCGCTGATCGACGACCGCCTGGTGGAACTCGCCCTCGCCGGGGACGAGGACGCCGCCCGCGAGCACGCCCGCGCGGCGCAGAGCGCCATGCCCCGGGAAGTGCTCGACATGGCGCCCAGCATCGCCGCCTACGCCTCGTCCAAGTTCGCCCTCGCCCGCTGGGTGCGCCGCACCGCCGTCGCGCCCGAGTGGGCCCGGCGCGGCGTGCTGCTCAACGCCATCGCGCCCGGCGCGGTGCTCACGCCCCTCATGCTCGGTTCCACCGGGGCCACCGACCGGCCGGACGCCGACGAGTTCCCCACGCCGATGCCGCTGGGCGTCTTCGGGCGACCGGAGGACATCGCCTTCTGGATCCACCAGTTCCTCAAGCCCGAGGCCCGCTACACCACCGGCGCGGTCCTCTACGTGGACGGCGGCACCGACGCCGCCATACGCCCCGACGCCCAGCCGACGGCGATGACCCTCTGACCGGGCACGAGAACGGCGTCAGGCCACGTGCGCCGGCGTTCGCGTGCCGGTCCCGCCCGAGGACAGCTCCCGCAGCACGTCGGTCATGGCCCGGCACAGCGTCCCGGCGTCGGCGACCAGCGCGGGATCGACGCTCACCCCGAAGTCGAGCTCGCCGTTCCAGCCCAGCGCGCCCACCGCCAGCGGCGCGCCCTTCGCGGTGGGCACGATGGGGTGCGCCGCCAGCACCGGCGCGCCGGCGAGCGTGACCGTCGCGTCGAGGCCGGGCAGGTTGGACACCACGGCCTGGAAGGAGCGCCCCCCGTACACCGACCGGGCGAACGCGGCGTGCACGGGCGGCGGCAGCACCCGGGTCAGCCGCCGCATGACGAACGCGGAGGCCAGTACCCGGGTGCCGGTGCGCAGCCGCTTTCCGGTGGCCGCCGCGATCAGCCCGAGCCGCTCCGCCTCGGCCATCGGGCCGCACGGCAGGTCCACCATGACGGCGGCGGTGTGGTTGCCTTCCGGAGGGGTGCGGGCGGTGCGCGTCATCAGCGGCACCGCGACGCGCAGCGTCGGGCCCGCGGGGCCGGGCCCCGCGCGCAGCAGTCCCCCGACCACCGCGCACAGGATCACGTCGGTCACCCGCACCCCGTGCCGCCGGGCGACGTGCCGCACCTCCGGCAGCGGCACCCGGAAGCCGGCGAAGGACCGCCGCCCCGGGTGCGGCTCGACCGGCGGCGCCTTCCGGGGCCGCCGGTCGGCGGCGAGCTGGACCAGCCCGATCGCCGTGGCCAGGGGGTTGCGCGGGCGGGGCGCCGTCGGCAGGTCCACGCCGCCCGTGTCGGCCAGCCGCAGCGCGTGGGCGATCACGCCCATGCCGTCGGCGACGGCGTGGTGCATCAGGAAGACGACGGCCGTGCGGTCGGCGGCGTAGCCGCGCACCGCGATCAGCCGCCACAGCGGCCGGTCGCGCGGCAGCGGTTCGTCCTGCAGCGCGGCGACCAGCTCGGCCAGCCGCTCGTCACCGCCCGGGGGCGGCAGCGTCACCGCGGTCACATGCCAGTCCCAGTCGAGGTCCGGGTGGTCCACCCACCGGGGCCGCCGGAACCGGGCGGGCGCCGACAGCCGCTGCCGCATCCGGGGCAGCCCGTCCAGCCGCGCCCGCACCACGGCGGCCAGCTCGGCGGCCCGCACCGAGCCGTCGGGGGCGTCCAGCATGATCAGCCCGCCGATGTGCTGGGGCGCCCGGGCGGACTCCACCGCGAGGAAGAACGCGTCCGGCGGCCGCACCCGCCGGCGCGCCCTGGCCGGACGGCCCGCCGCCCACATCGCCGCTCCGACGACGGCGACCGCGCCGACGACGTCCAGCAGGAAGTGGTTGGCGGTCGCCGCGATCACCAGCACGGTCACCAGGACGTGCAGCGCGCCCGCCGCCTGCGTCGCCCGGCCGGCGCCCGCCCGGGCCAGTTCCGCGCTCACCCACACCGCCCAAGCGACGTGCAGCGACGGCATCGCGGCCAGCTGGTTGGCGTGGTCCACCAGCGGGGTCCCCCACGACCCCCAGGTGCCCTCGGCGACGACGGTGTCCACGAAGCCGAGATCGGCGATCAGCCGGGGCGGCATGACCGGCCACAGCGCGAACACCGCGACGCTGAACAGGTTGACCAGCGCGAAGCAGGTGCGGGCCGCCCGGTAGCGGTCGGGCCGCCGCAGGTACAGCCAGGCCAGCATGAGTCCGGTGCTGACCAGGTAGGTGACGGCGTACTCGTAATCGGCCAGGACGGTCAGCGTGTCGTGCCCGGCCAGCCACGTGTTGAGCGGCCGTTCGAGGTCGATGTGCAGCGACCGCTCCCACGCGTACAGGGCGCGGGCGTTGGCCTCCGCCGCCTCCGTCCGGCCTCCGGCGGGCAGGAGGTCGACCAGGCAGTAGAGGGCGAACAGCGCCAGCCCCAGCGCCAGCTCGCGCGGCAGGGGCGGGCCGGCTCCACGGGCGTGCCGCGCCGACGTTTCAACGGTCACATGATCTTCTCTAACCCGTTCCCGCTGCCCGTACGCATGCATGTCACTACGGAGAGTAGTGATAGGCTCCCTTGCGCCAGGCGAGGTCGCGCACGGACCGCCCCCTTTGAGGGCCGATGGTCCGGCTCGTCCTTCCCGTCGATCTCCGATGGGGGCGGCGAGACGCCGGGAGACCACAAAAGCGCAGCAAGGGCGGCACTTCCGGCGAAACGGTAGATCTTCCAGCGCATCCAACTGTAAAGTCTCTTAACAGAGAGCGCTCTCACGATCTGCCCCCGCTCCCGAGGATCGTCATGAGACTCACCGCGCCGGCCTGCGCGGCGCCGTTCGCCGCCGCGCTCGCCCTCCCGCCCGCGGCCGCCCGCGCCGCCCCATCCGTTGATCCTCCTCCGCCCCCCGTACCGTCCGGGAAGTCCGTGCGGCAGCCGCTGCAGCGCGACCCGCGCCTGACCGCCGCGCAGGCGCGCCCGCGCCTTCCCCACGAAGCCGCGGCCGCCCAGGTCGAGCGCCGGGCGCGCACCCGGCCGGCCGGGCGGTTCGGCGGCGCCTGGTACGGCGCCGACCGGCAGCGGACGGCCGTCGGCGTCGTGAACACCGAGGACGCCGACGCCGTCAGGGCGGCCGGCGCGGAACCCGTGCCGGCCCGGCACACCGTCGAACAGCTGGACGGCACCAAGGCGCGGCTCGACCGGGCCGCCAAGACCGCGGGCAGGGACGTTCACGCCTGGTACGTCGACGTGGCGGCCAACACCGTCGTCGTGCCGGCGGCCTCCCGCGCCGCGGCGGAACGCCTCTCAGTCGCCGTTCGTCCGCACCCAGGCGTAGTCGTTGCCCGGAAAGGACGAAGCGGCGCGTACGGCCTGCCCCTCACCACCGCCGGCGGCGCCGGCCGCATCATCGGCTGGCAGGACATGTGCATCGACCTGCCGAACGCCAACGGCGTCGACGGGCAGCGCCCGCAGGTGCGGGACTGCAACGGCACCGCCGCCCAGAACCGGGCCTTCCCCGGTGACGGCGCCATCCGCGCCTTCGGCCTGTGCATGGACGTCGCCCGGGGCTCCACCGAGAACGGCGCCGCCGTCCGGCTCGCCCGGTGCAGCGGGAACCCCGCACGGCATTTCGTCCTCAGCGGCGCCGGCGACCGGGTCGACCCGCAGGCCGACACATGCGTGGACGTCACCGGCCCGGGCGGCGCCGGCACCCCGCCGCAGCTGCGGGAGTGCACCGGCGGCGCCAACCAGAAGTGGCGTCTCGGCTGACCCGCACGAGACCGCCATCGACAGCCGGGGGCGGTGCCGCACACACCGCCCCCACGATCCCCATGGAGATCCGCCATGTCACAGAAGGCGAAGAAGCCCCCCGTCACAGGGACACTGAGGTCCGCGGGCCGCAGACTGCTCACCTGGCTGGCCGCGGTGGCGGTCATGCTGCCGCTCACCGTCGCGGCCGGGGCGACGCAGGTGCACGCCATCGGACCGGACCTGCTGCCGATCACGGTCACCAACAACACCGGACGCGGTGAGCCGGTGTACCTCTACGTCCTCGGCCAGGACCTGCGTCCCGGAGGCAGGCTGGGCTACGTGAACCAGAGCGGGGCGTTCTCGGCCTGGCCCGCGGGCTCGCTGCCGCCGTCCCCGGCACCGGACGTGTCGATCCCCGGCCCGTCCAACGGCGCAAGCACCACCATCTACGTCCCGCGCTTCCTGTCCGGCCGGGTGTACTTCTCCTTCGGGGAGAAGCTCAAGCTCTACCTCACCCCGGACGGCCTGGTGCAGCCCGCGCCGTGGGCGGCCGGGGACGCCAACCGCGACATCCTCTTCGACTGGAGCGAGCTCACCTACAACGACTCGGGCCTGTGGCTCAACAGCACGCAGGTCGACCAGTTCGCGATCCCGCACGCCGTCAGCGTGACCGGCGCCGACGGCACGACCAAGCGGACCGGCCAACTCGTCGACGGCGGCCGCGACAAGGTGATCAACGCCGTCAAGGCGCAGCCCGGCTGGGAGAACACGGTGTACACGCGCGGCGACGGCACGGTGCTGCGGGTGCTGGCCCCCGGCAAGGCCACCGACGCCGGGCTGCTCGCCGGCGACTACCTCGCCTCGTACATCGACAGCGCGTGGAACGCCTACACCGGCAAGACCCTCACCGTCGTGCCGTTCCGCGACCAGCCGGACGTCAAGTACTTCGGCCGCACGTCCGGGAACGTCATGTACTTCACCGACGCCTCCGGCAACCAGGTCCACTCGATCAACAAGCCGAGCACCGCGGACGTGTGGGGCTGCAGCGGCGCCCTCTTCGCCCCCAACGACAACGTCCAGGGCCCGATCGCCCGCACGGTCTGCGCGGCGCTGCACCGCTCCACGCTCGGCACCATCGACACCCAGCCGAGCTACGACCCGTCCGAGTTCTACCGGGGCTCGCCGACCGACCACTACTCGCGGATCATCCACGCCAACATGGTGGACGGCAAGGCGTACGGGTTCCCCTTCGACGACGTCGGCAACTTCGAGTCGCTGGTGCACGACGGCGACCCGCGCTCGGCCTCCATCACCCTGACGCCGTTCGGTTCCGGCGGCTCCTCCGACGGCGGCACCGGCGCGCTGGTGAGCAACTGGAACAACAAGTGCATCGACGTGCCCGGCGCCGACTTCAGCGACGGCGTGCCGCTGCAGACCTACACGTGCAACGGCACCGCCGCCCAGCAGTGGACCTTCACCGGCGGCACGCTGCGCACGCAGAACGACAAGTGCATGGACGTGGCCTGGGGGTCGCGGGACAACGGCGCGGTCATCCAGATCGCGAACTGCAGCGGGAACCCGGCGCAGCAGTTCGTGTTGAGCGAGGCGGGCGACCTTGTGAATCCGCAGGCCGACAAGTGCGTCGACATCAAGGACCGGAACCCGAACGACGGCGCAGCCCTGCAGCTGTGGGAGTGCAACGGCGGCGCCAACCAGAAATGGCGGCGCGGCTGAGCCCGAGCCGCGGCTGAGCGAGACCGGTTCCGCGTGACGGCAGGGGCGGTACGTGCCACGCGTACCGCCCCACTCGGCTTCGCCGTGCGAGACGCACCGTCGGAGGACATCGAACCCGCACGATCGCAGACCGCCCGACGCAGGCGAAGTCGCCCGGGCTGTCGTCGGCCGCGGCGGTTCGCGGGCTCGAATGCGAGGCGGGGCGGCCCGCTCGCAGGGGCGGTCCGCCGCATCCTCCCCGCTCCCGGCGTCGGGACTCGAGCGCCACCGAACAGACCGGTTCCGGCAATGTGATTGATGTCACAATCTGGCCATACCAAGCTAGCGCTTGTGTATTGATGCGCCCGCCGAGCGCGCTTACGTTCGATGCAAATGAACCGGTGAACGAAGGGAGGCCGCCAGGACACGAAGACCTCGACCGCGACGACCGTCCCTGACGCCGAGCGGTCCCGAGGCGCGCGGGACCCGACACCGCCCAGCCACATGGGCGAAACCGAACATCCGTCGGCTCGGCCGACATCCACCCCGGGTGTTTCACGCGCCCACTGCAGAAAGAGAGACGCATGTCTCGCGTAACCAAGCTGGCCGCGATCACCGCGGTCTCCGCAGCCGCCGTCGCGTTGACGGCCACCCCCGCATGGGCCGACAACTGGACGAACGGTCCCTTCACGGCCACGGCCAACAGCAGCAGCCTGGTGGTCAAGGTGGGCGGCACCACCGTCGCCACCTGCAGCGGCTCCACCCTGACCGGCAACATGACCGACACCGGCGCGTTCTCCGTCACGGGGGCCACCGCCACCGGATGCGGTGTCACGGTCACGCCCACCGGCTTCCCCTGGAGCGGAAGCTTCACCAGCGGCACCACCCAGATCAACGGCTTCAAGATGTCCGCTCTCGGCTGCACCTACACCGGCAACCTGAGCGGCTCCTACACCGAACCCGCTCCCCCGGCCATCGTCACGTTCACCGACCAGCCCGTCACGGGATCGGGTCTGTTCTGCGTGAGCAACGTGACCGTCAGCGTCACGTACGTCTTCACCCAGCCCTGACCGCCGGATCCGGCTGATCCGGCATCGGTGAGACCGCCCCTCGCACGGTGACCCCTGCGGCCCCGGCCGCCGGGGTCACCGCCTTTCGGCTGTCTCCCCACATGGCCGCGCGGTGCGGCGGCGGCCCGCACGCGGCCGATCCGCCGGGCACGCCCCTCGCGACGGCGGCCTGGTTCGACAGCCTCCGGGGCA
This sequence comes from Actinomadura keratinilytica, assembly GCF_039539665.1. Taxonomy (NCBI): domain Bacteria; kingdom Bacillati; phylum Actinomycetota; class Actinomycetes; order Streptosporangiales; family Thermomonosporaceae; genus Actinomadura; species Actinomadura keratinilytica. The sequence continues at coordinate 57,090 of NZ_BAABDO010000029.1, read as the reverse complement.
CGCTCCGTGCCCCGACCGGCGGCCGGGCGACCAGCGGGGCGCCGCGTCCAAGCAGGCCCCCGCCGACTCCAGCAGACGCACGGCGGCCCGTGTGCCGCCGCCCGTTCGCGCCGAGCCGTCGGTGGGCCTCACCGGGCGACCTGCCGTCGGTATGGGTGACGATCGCGGCGATCTCCTGGAACGGCGTCGGCCCCTGAGTGCATCTGCAGGCTCGATCCAGGTTCGCGGCCGTCATCGGTGTCGCAGCGCCCCAGTGGACTGCACTCCGCGGCGTGCGGGCACCGGGCCCGGCGCTTAGACCCGGCCGTCCGGAACTCCCCCGGCCACGATCTCCCGGAGCGAACCCGCCCATCACCGAAGCCGACCTGCCGCCCCCCTGTGACGGCTGAGGTCTGCGCGCACAGGTCCTGAGGGGATGAGGTCACCAGGGATCCGCGGGGACCGGGAGCGTGCCGGAACGTGGTGCCGTGGCACTGTTGCGGGCCACGCGCGCCAGCCGCAGCCCACTCTCGGTGAGGGCATGCTCGAACGCGCGGCCGTGGCAGGAGACGGCCCGCGTCCGGGACGCGGGCCGTCCAGTTCTCTACGGCATGCCGTCACCCAGGCTGCGACCGCCTACCCGACGCCTCGTGCGGCCCGCGCGCCGGACGCGGCCGCACGCGTTGCCGTCCCGACGGCGCCGTCCGTCACCTGACGACGGCGGGTGCGCAGGCGTCGCACCATGGCCTCGGTCCGCACGATCTCGCTCAGGGCCGACTGCAGACCTGCCGCCCGGCGCGCCGACCGCGTCGGGCCGACGGGTCATGCGGTGTCACGAAGACCGCTGGGCGACGTCCACGCCTCCCGCCCGGCGCGCTTCGATGAACTCGGCGAACGCCTCCCGGTCGTTGCGACGCGGAAACGGCTCGTCGGGGACCTCGACGCCCAGGAAGCCGCACAGCGGCTCCCACCCCTGGCTCGCCCGGAAGACCAGCAGCCGCTCGGCGGGCAGCGCGCGCCGCACCGCCTCGTTGTGCTCGGTGAACGTGCGGATGGCGTGGTCCCTGTCGGCGAACCGGCCGCCGAACACCCCGTCCCACACCACCTCGTGGGACATCTCCCGCAACGCGGCGTACACGGGGTCCACCCCGGACTCCGGGAGCGGCGCCATGGCGGTCTCGTAGATGCTCCGGTGCGCGCTGTCGTACCAGCTTTCGGGGTCGCGGACGGTCAGGACGACCTTCGCGGCGGGGAACGCGTCGGCGATCTGCCGCCAGAACCGCGCACCCGGCCAGTCGACGGTCGACCGGTAGTTCCGGTAGACCTCCGTCCAGTCCACCGCCTCTCCCCGGGCGGCCCGCTTCCACAGCGCGATCTGGCCGGGATCGTCGAACAGGGCCAGCATGTGGTGGCAGGGGCCGAACCCGAGCCGTTCCAGTGCGACCTTGAGGGACAGTGTTCCGGTGCGTCCGAATCCGACGCCGATCACTTCGAGCATGGTGACTCCATGAAGTCCGTATTCGCAGATGCGGCGCCCGGGCCGGCGCCGTCCGGCCAGCGCGCCCCGGCCCGGGTACGGGACACGCCGCGATGGGTGCCGCCGGGCCTCGCGCCCGGTGGTCTCAGGCGCCGCGGAGCAGCATGACGCAGATCGTGGCCCCGGGGCCGAAGGCCATGGCGACGCCGTGTTCCCCGCGCTTCAGTGGCCGGCCCTTCTGCAGGCTCTCCAAGACTCCGAGGACTGCGGGGGCGGCGGTGTTGCCGTAGTCCCGCATGACCGCGCGGGACGCCGCCAAGGACGTCTCGGGCAGCTCGCACACCTCACCGACCCGGTCGATGATGCGGCGGCCGCCCGGATGCACCGCCCACCAGGTGATGTCGGAGCCGTCGAGGCGATGCCGCGCGAGCAGCGCGTCGACGGGCCCGCGCACCGCCGCGGCGACGACCTCCGGCATGGTCGGCGCGAGCCGGATGTACATCCCCAGGTCTGCGACGTGCACCTGGAGGTCGTCGGCATGGGCCGGCACCGTGAGCTGCCGAGTGTCGACGATCTCCATGCCGTGCGCGCCGTCGCCGCCGGGGGTCAGCACCACGGCGGCCGCGCCGTCGCCGAACAGGGTGAGGCAGACGGCCTTCTCCTTGTCGTAGGGGGGTGGCTGCAGGTGCGGGGAGAACAGGTCGACGGCCAGCAGCACCGCGGGCCTGCGGTGGGTCTCGACCCAGTCGCGGCACGCCGACAGGGCGGGCAGCGCCGCATAGCACCCCATGGGCCCCAGCGACAGCGTCGCGGTGTCGTCGCGCATCCCCAGGGCGGGTGCGAGGGCGTCCAGCCCCGGCGCGGAGTGGGTGGTCGTGGTCACCGTGGCCAGGAACCCGATCTCGTCCGGCCGCAGACCGGCGCGGCCGAGCGCCAACGTGATCGCCTCCGTGGCGAGGGCGCGGGCCTCCAGCAGGCCGCGGTCCATCCGTACGCTGGTCGGCCACCATCGCGGATCCTCCGCGAAGGGGTTCACCGCCATGCCCTTGGTGTCGATGGCCGAGTTGCGCACCACCCGGGCGACGTCGTCGCCGCCGACGTCGGCGGCGAACAGCTTGGCGAACTCCTCGGTCCTCACCAACGGCGGCGCGCAGAAGGAGATCTCGACGATCCTTGTCGATGGCACGGCGTCCTCCCTACAGCCCGGCGGCCCGGACCGGTGTCACGGCCGACGCGCCGATCACGCGGCCGCGCGCGTCGAGGGCCTCGGCCTTGACGAACCGCGCACCGGCCACGGCCACGGACGGCAGTGCCGTGGCGGTGTCGAAGCCGTTCCAGGCCGTCTGGGCGACCGGCCGCAGAGCGGCCCGCGAAGGCCCGGCCAGGATCCGCCAGCGGGCGACGCCGGTGGCGCCGTTCCAGACGATGCGGGCGGTCGAGCCGCTCAGCGACACGGTGGGCGGTGTCAGGGGACGTCCGTGCCACGGGGCCCGGTACGCCCGGTAGGTGCTGAAGCCCTCGGCGAACGTGGCGTCCAGCAGCAGCTCGCCGGTTCTGGAGAACTCGGAGAAGCCGCCGGCGCTGCCCCAGGAGACGACGGTGTTGCCGTTGGGGAGTCCGGCGGCGCCGCCCATCGTCGCGGCCTTCTTGTCCTGCGGGTGGGCGATCTGCCGTACCAGGGTGGCCCGGCGCCGTTCCCGGTCCAGCTTGATCCACACCACGCGGGACAGGCCGTTGTCCCCCTCGTTGTCGAAGATGCGGATCGTGTCGCGGCCCACCGCCCGGGCGTCGTGCTGCCGTTGGAAACGCACGCCGTCCGCCAGTGCGAAGGTGCTGGAGCGGCCGCCGAGCCGCCAGACGATCCGGCCGGTGCTGCGGTCGATCTTGTAGACGGCGCTGGTGTTCAGGGCGGAGACCAGCAGGTCGCCATCGGGGTCGAGGTCGATCGAGTTGACGTGGAAGTAGTCGTAGGGATTGGATCCCGGCGGCGGCTCCAGCTGGCTTTCGGTCAGCGGGACATGGTCGAGGCTGCTCCAGCGCAGCAGCACCTCACCGGTTTGCACGTCGATCTCCTGGACGATGCTGTCGAGCACCACGCCGTCCTCGGCGCCGCCGACCGGCGACAGGTCGTACGGCACCTCGCGGTACACGGTGACCAGCGCCGTTCCGCGCGGGGTCAGGAGGAACTCGTGCATGTCGAGGTTCGGCAGCTTCGCGATGATGCGGTAGTGCGAGTCGGCGATGTAGCCGGTTCCGACGGTGATGCCGGCCCCGGGAACGGTCTGGATGCCCTCCCACCAGGTCAGCACCTGCCGGCCCCGGTAGGTCTGCACGCGCACGTCGCTGCTGAAGTGGTCGTCGGGAATCGGGCGGAACCACACCGGCCGCCCGCGGTCGTCGACGATCTGGGGTCCGCGCGCCGCGGACGTCATGGGGTTCTGCGGTCCCAAGAACAGCAGGCCGGGCGCAGTGCCGGGCCGATGGACGCCCACCGTGACCTCGGGCGGGGCGTCGGGCGCGGCAGCCGAGGCCGACGCCGCACCGACGGGCAGGAACACTCCCGAACCGGCCGCCAGCAGCGGCGCGGCCGCTACGGCCAGGCCTCCGAGCAGGGCGGTCCGGCGCCGGATTAACAAGGGAAGCAAGGCCGCACCTCCGTGCTGCGAGCCGACCCGGGAGCCTGGATCCGACGGTCCGGGCGTCGATGGCCCGCCACGGGGGCGTCACCCGGCCGGATCTGTGCGGAGCGGAGGAGCCGATGCGTCCGGCGGCGTCCTCGCCGCCCGCCGGGGACGGATAGGCGGCGGCCCTTACGGCCTGGTCGGAAGCCCCCTCCTCGGCGTTCTCGGGCCGGTGCACGGTGATCTGCGGGAGCCCGGCTCGCAGCGCAAACGCCATCGCCGCCCGCCGGGGGCGCCGCGCCGCGATCCGCGGCGAGTCCCCCGACCGGCGGCGAACCGTTCCACCTCTGCTCTGCCGGATGAAGACGGGATACGGATTCCAAGTGGCACTCCTCAGAATCTGAAACCACCCTGGCGGCAACGGAACGAAAGCCGGGCGCTCCGAGATCGGCTTACTTGCACGTTCCATTGCCGGCGGGCGGGCGCAGCGAAAACCTGTGCAGCCGTCCACATGATTCCGCCGATCGGCGCTGATCAGCGGTCAGCACAGAAGAGAGCGTCCCGCCGAGGGCAGGCTACTGCGCAGCGGAATTCCGGCCACGTGACCGCGCCATCGCTCACCCGAGGACGAGACACCTCCTTCGCCGCGGTCTGGATTGCAGCGAACCGGCGGTTTTCGCCGCCACCCTCTGATTGGAGTTGATGCTAATCAATCTCGGCAATCCGTCCTATGGCCGGACCGGATGCGGTCATGTAACCATGGTGAAACCGGCACAACATCATCATCCCGGCCCCGCAATCCACATAACCGACCAATCGGGGTTTACCGGCTTGCACACCGCACACAACCGAGTTGGGCCGCATCGGCCGGAGGGCCGGCAACGGACTGAATGACATATATTCTGTACGGTCACCACCATGATCGGGGTTGCGGAGCCGCCGCCCCCTTCGGCGCGGTGCCGGTCCCGTCGTCAGACGGGCCGAGAAGGCGTCCGACCATCGAACCGGAACCTGCCGCCCGCCACGGCGACCGGACACGCCCGCCCACACACGTCTTGTGCCGCCTCACAAGCGGACGTCCCCTCAGCGGCATTTCGACAGACCTCATACCGTTCTCGTCGACGCCCCCAGCGGGTGCGCTCGTCCAGAACATCCTTGTCGGCATCGCCGTGATCACAGGCCCGGGGCGCCCTCCGCCCACCCCACGGCCGCGGGCTGACGGCCGACAACCAGGTCGAACACCTCGTCGGCGCCGCGACGAGCACCGCGCCCCCGCAGGTGCAGCATCCCGATGGCCCTGGCGGCGTTCGACGGCCAGGACTCGGGGCGACCGCAGTCGGCGGCAGCTTCGAACCGTTCACCCATCAGCCGCTGCTCATTCGCCCCGCCGTCCGGCCAGAAGAAGTCCCTCTTCGACCAACGCCATCTCGGCTTCGACTCTGCTCCAACCAGCGCATCACGCCGGCATTCGTACGTCCCACCCCACTTGGCGATCCACCGATTCCAGCGACACCCATGGGACGAATGCAGCGTGACAATCCCCGCGCCGACGGCTACACAAAAGCACCCCTCCCCGCTGAGACCGAGCCGCTCGCATCCATCAAATTCCACCTAACGCGACAGTTCCATGCGTCCACCGAGTCCCGAACTCTCCTGCGAAAGCACCGCCATGGCGTCGACTCAAACTGAACCGGGACAACGACGATCCGTACCGCGGTACCCCCAAAGACCACGGCCCGTCGCCGCCTGCGACTCATGGCGAGGTCGCGGCGCCGAACCTCACCACCGTTCACCGGCTCCGCGCCCCTCGGGCACTCGCCGGAGCACGCCACATACATCTGCGGCTCCTCAGCACACCGATGGATCGCCGCCCCTCCACACACAGCGGAAAATGTTTTGACAACGTGGTTCACGCTTTGCCAGGCTCGACCCCGTGCTGAGACGACCGGTCGGCGACGTGAGTTGCAGAAGGGTTGTGCACGGAGCTTGCAGCTCCACTGTTTTCGCCATCGTCAACGCGGATTTCGAACCCGCCGAGACCTACGAGTTCGTCGACAACGCGCCTGCAGACCCCCGAGGCGGACCCCCTGAACTCGCACGCCGAGGACGCCCGCCGCTTCAAGGACGCCTTTGCCGACGCCATGCGGGAGGCCCTGGGAGAGACCGCGATTCGGGTGGTCCTCACCCGCTTCGTCTACCACACGCTCGACAGCAGCGAGAATGGCTTCGCCGCAGCCGCCCATCATATGGTGCATGAACTGCACCGAAGAGTGCAGTTCGAACTGACCGAGCCGGTGCGCGGCGTGCACGCCCGGGATTCCGGCACGAACTACCACGGCGACTCCTACTTCTCTGAAATAACCGTCGACTTCGAACCGGCGGAGAACTACGAGTTCGCAAGCCGGGTCGACGCGGAGCAGGCATACGTGGATGCCGTAGACAGGGATTTCCGCTTCCGGCTTGGAATCTCGCCCGTCCGGGTCATCCTCACCGGTATCAAGCACCGCAACATGGACGAAGACCACTCCTGGGGCGCCGTCTACCTCGCGGTGCGGCAAGTGCGCAAGCACCTGCGGGAATGGGTGACGCCCACCAAGGCGGTCCCATCTGCGCAAGACGGCGTGCCTTGAGTACGCGCAGGTACGTCTTCCTGGACCCGGACGGCATGGCCGGCGGCTGGCTGTACGTGGTCGTGGAAGCGCCGACCGGCGTCTTCTACCAACAGCAGTACGGCGGTACGGCCTGTCGGCAGGGTCAGGTCGAGGGCTATCTGGTGCCCGTGTTCGGTCCCGACGCCCTGGATGCGCTGCGGACGCTGTTCGAGCAGCACTTTCGGAGCGCCGGAACCTGGCACCATTCATGGACTGCGCAGGAACGCGACCGCCTTCGGGACGCTGTGGAAGGCATCACCTTCTGGGCATGTGACGGTCAGACCGAGGAACCCCACACCCTGAAGCTGGACGAGAACCGCATGGCGGACGCGGATGAGGCTTGGATCCCGGTGCTGACCCCGGACGGTCCAGGCGTGCTGCTGTGGTGCAACTCCGACTGAGCACCGGCAGCCCCGATGGAAGGCCCCGCGATACCCGGACAGCCGGTTGAGCGGCTGTCCGGGCATGGATGGCGGCGCGAGGGGTTGGGCGCAGGCGGTGAAGCGCGGGTGAACGCCGGGACGGGGGCTCGGGTCGCCGCCGGCGTTGATCGTCCCGCACCGCTTCCTGCTCGCCGGCGACGACCCGCGCCGCGGCGCGATCGGACCTTACCGTGCTCCGGGTGCGGGAGGCGTTGCCGATCTCGGCGACGAGGATGCCGGTGTGCGTTCCCGTCGAGGTCCACATCGGTGGTCCGCCCCTGCGGCGTACTTCCGCGTCGTTGGGCGCCGCGCACATGCTCCAGCCGCTTCCTGGAGCGGCGGAAGGTGATCAAATAGGTGGACGCGCAGCTCAGCGACGTGGGGTTGGTGCCGGCGTCCGGGGCATGTGGTGCTCAGCGGGGTGCTGAGGGCGGGGTGGTCCAGGGAGACAAGAGATCCGGTATGCATCATTCTCATCCATAAAATCCGGATTATCAGGATTTGGCCTGGTGGAGAGCGGGCAGTGCATACCGGCGTGACCTGGCAACTTGAAGGAGACGCCGTGAAGTGGATCATCTCTGCTGTCGTGCTCGCCGCGATGGCCTTCGCCGGCGGCGGTGCCGCCCTCGCGAACGTCGGCAAGGAGCCCGTCAGCCGGGAGCAGTACCGGACGCTCATCAACCAGTGCCGGTACGCCGGGACCGAGGCCGCTCGGCGGAACTGCCGCGCGGAGGTCCGGAAGACCTACAAGATCGGCACCTGGAACTCCGCACTCAACTGCCGTACGTATTCGAGCGTGACCGTGTGCGGCAAGCTCAACCTCAGCGACCACCAGCGGGCCTGCGTGCGCGACTTCGTCCGGCGCGGCCTGACCTACAACCGCGCCGAGGTGGAGTGCTACGCCTTCCTCAAGGGCAACTAGCACAGCGCTCCCAGAGCCCCGCGCCCCCGCGGGTGACCGACAGGGGCGTTCCCCTCGCCCCACCTCATGAGCTCCCCATCGCGTGATGCCGCCACCGGGCGTCCAGCCTCCCCTTCGACGACAGAACGCTCATCGAGATCAGGTGGGGCGGGAGAAGCGGCGGGCGGCCAGGAGCAGGCCGAGGAGGGCGCCGACGGTGATGAGGCCCCATTCGGCGAGGACCGGGGGGTGCCAGTGGCCCCAGGCCAGCTGCTGGAACAGCGGAGCCGGAGGGTCGGGCAGATAGGCCGCGACGGTGCGGCGCATGCCGTCGACCGCATAGCTGAGCGGGTTGACCAGTGCCAGCGTCGCCATCCACGTCGGCATGGCGGCGAGCGGGAACATCGCGCCGGACAGGAAGATCAGCGGCGCCATGAGCACGGTGAGTGCGGTCCCGAAGGTCTGCGGCCGGCCGACCAGGGTGGCCGCCAGCACTCCGAAGGCCGTCATGGCGAGTGTGGTCAGTGCGAGCTCGACCAGGAGCAGCGCGTACAGGCCGACGTCGAGGGGAATGCCGATCGGGGTGGCGGCGGTGAGGAGGATCGCCGCCTGGCAGGTGGCGACGGTGGTCCCGCCCAGGCATTTGCCCATCAGCAGCGTGCCGCGCCGGACCGGGCTGACGAGCATTTCGCGGAGGAAGCCGTTCTGGCGTTCCCACAGCACCGAGGAGCCGACGGCGACGGCCGGGCCCTGGGCCGCCATGACCAGGATGCCGGAGAAGAGGAAGAGCTGGTAGGCGGGTCCTCCGGATGACGGCAGGAGACCGGCCACACCGGCGCCGAAGACGAACAGGAACAGCAGCGGCTGCAGCAGCGAGACGGCGGTTCCGGTGCGGTCGCGGGCGAAGTGCAGCAGCTCGCGCCGCCAGATCATGCGCAGGGCGCGCAGTTCGGCGCGCAGGCCCCGGGAAGCGGGCGCGGCCGGTGGCGGCGGGGCGGACGGCGGCTCCCCGGCCGGATGCCCGGGGTCGGGGGGTGGGCCGTCGGGCTCGGTCGGGGCGTCGTCGCGGATGCGGTGCCCGGTGTGGTGGAGGAACACGTCATCGAGGCTCGGCGGGACGACCTTCGCCTCAGAGACGCAGATGTCCAGTTCGGTGAAGATCTGCCGCAGGACCCGGGTGCTGTCGGTGGTGCGCAGCGACAGCCCGCGCGGCCCGGTGGTCGCGGCCAGGCCGAGACGGTCGCGCAGCAGCCGCGCCGCCGCCGCGTCGTCGGCGGTGCGCAGGTCGATCCGGTCGGCGCCGAGGATCGACTTCAGTTCACCCGGACTGCCCTCGGCGACGATGCGGCCGCCGTCGATGATGGCGATGCGGTCGCACTGGTCGGCCTCGTCCAGGTAATGCGTGGTCAGGAACAGCGTGACCCGCTCGCTGCGGCAGACCTGCCGCAGATACCGCCAGACCTGGGCGCGCGCCTGCGGGTCGAGGCCGATGGTGGGCTCGTCCAGGAAGAGGACCTGGGGGCGGTGCAGCAGAGCGCGGGCGATCTCCAGCCGCCGCCGCATGCCGCCGGAGTAGGTGCGCACCAGCCGGTCGCGGTGGTCGGTCAGCCCGACCAGGGCCAGGGTCTCCTCGATGCGGGTGGGCACCTCGGCGACGGGGACGTCGTACAGGTCGGCGTGGAAGCGCAGGTTCTCGGCGGCGGTGAGGTCGCCGTCCAGGGTGGTCTCCTGGAAGACCAGGCCGAGACTGCGCCGGGCGCCGGCGGGGTCGGTCCGGGTGTCGTGGCCGGCGATCTCGACCAGGCCCGATGTGGGCGCCGACAGCGTGCACAGCATCGCGATCGTCGTCGTCTTGCCCGCGCCGTTGGGGCCGAGGAACCCGAAGCTCTCGCCCGGGGCCACGGTCAGGTCGATCCCGTCGACCGCGGTGACGTCCGCGTACTGTTTGCGCAGGCCGACCGCCCTGATCGCCGGGACGGCGGGCCCGGTTCGCCGGGACGCCGGCGCCGGGCCCGGCCGCAGGCTCACGAGTGGTCCGCCAGACGCTCGGCCCAGTGCTCCGGCACGACGAACCCGAAGCTCCACCGGTGCCGCTCGGTCGGGTTGACGATGCAGTGCCACAGCAACCGGTCCGGCTCCTGTTCGATCTTGAAGAATCGCGCCATCCGGGGGCGTTCCCGAAGGGTGACCAGCTCGCCGGTGGCGGGGTTCTGGTAGCGGAAGAAGGACGTGTGCTCGGGGTCGGCGAAGTCGCCGTCGAAGTCGATGAGGTACATGCGCCAGCCCGGCTGGTCCTCGTTGGTGTGCCAGAGCCGGTAGGAGGACGGCGGGTACCACATGCTGCCCGAGAACCGGACTTCGTCGCCGAAGACCTTCTCCAGCGCGGCCACGACGCGGGTCTTGGCCGCCAGGTAGTCGTCGTAGCCGGGGTGGGCGACATGGTCGTCAAGGTTGATCAGGTGGAAGTCGCGCCTGACGTCCCCGGCGGTGTCGGCGGCGGCCCGGTCGCGCCAGGCCCGGTACTCGGGGCTGGACGGCGCGAGCGAGGTCGAGTGCAGGTCCTCCTCACGGAACGACTCGTGGAAACGGGTCAGGTCGACCGTAGGCGGCATGATCTTCAGCCGCGGGAGTTCGTCGATGACCGGCCCGAACCCGGGCAGCTCGCTCAGGTCGTACTCGTGGTGGAAGACCTCGCCCGCCGCCGGTTTCGCACGTTCCGCGGCCGGGGCGGCCTCCGCGGCCTTCGCCGCCTCCGCGGCCTTGCCCGCCTCCGCTTGGGCGGCCTGGGTGGACGCCACCATGAGGTCGCGGACGGTGAAGTCGTAGCCGCCGGCACGGGCGAGCCGGATCACCTCCGCGGCCCCGGTCAACGCCTTCATCTGCTGCCGGACCTGCGGGTCCTCCACGGCGAGGCGCAGGAACCGGGTGCAGGACTCAACGGACATCGTGTTCACTCCTTGGCTGGGCTGGGCCGGTTCGGCGGGTCGAGCAGCAGGACCGACGGGGTGCTTTCGGGCCGGGCCAGGCGCAGGAAGTGCATGCCGAAGCCCGCCAGGCCCAGCATCAGACCGGGGAAGAATCCCGACTCCGGGCCCGGTCGCGCGTCCTCCAGGTTCCGCCACTGCGCCTGCGCCTGGACGTTGGCCTCCATCCGGAAGGCGGGCTCGTCGTTCAGCTCGGCGAAACGCAGGAACAGCTCGGCGTTGCCCGATCGGCCGTGGCAGAGCGAGTCGTTCATCAGGCGCGGGAAGCCGCGCATCGTGGCGGTGAGCGCCTGGCGGGCCTCGTGGAGCATGGTGTCGTCGTCCTTGCCGAGCAGGGCCCAGCTGTGGATGCGGGTCATGCCGATGCCGGCGGCGCCGTTGCACCAGGCGTTGGCGTAGTGGCGCCCGTTGCGGAACCGGCCGCCCGCGATGCGCCGCAGGTCGTACCAGTCCTGTTCGTCATGGTCGAAATGGCGGGCCTCGTAGGCGAAGGCGCGCCGGCCGGCGTCGATGTAGCCGGCGCGGTCGTCCCGGCAGCCCAGCATGATCAGCGCCCAGCCGATGCCGCCGGCGCCGTGGGACAGGCCGGTCAGGTTGGCGGCCACGGTGTCCGGCTCGGGGCTGGGCCAGGACAGGGTGTCGCCGTCGGCCTGCGCATGGCGCAGCAGGTGCGCGGCGCATCGGTGCGCGTGGTCCAGGCCGTGGCCTCCGGTGGCGTCGGCCAGCCCGAGCAGCACCGGGATGAGCCCGGCCACACCGTGGAAGACGTCGAAGTGGCGGTCCTGCTCGATCAGTTCGGCGGTCTCGTCGGCGATCCGGACGGCACGGTCGAGCAGCGCCCGGTCGTTCCACAGGCGGTGCAGGTGCGTAAGGACGTAGACCAGCCCGCCGAGCCCGGCGAAGGCGCCGATGCGGCTGCGGTCGCCGGTCTCGAGGGCGTGCGCGAGGGCGCGCTCGGCGGCCCGGCGGAACTCCGGCCGCGGGTCCGCCTCGTTGAGGTGGGCCAGGAAGAACGCGATCCCGGCCGACCCGGTGTACAGGTCGCCCTCGATGTCGATCTCGGTCTTGCCGTCGCCGGTGATGATGTAGGAGGTCCAGGGCGCGCGGCCCGGCTCGCGCAGCATCCGGCACAGCCGCTGCCCGAGGGCGCTCGCCTGCTCGACGCAGGTGGCCGCGAAGTCGGGGCTCGTGACGTCGCCGCCGGACAGGCCCGCGGCGATGTACTGGTCCTGCTGGGCCCGGTTGCGTTCCGACAGCCGCCGGATCCGCGCGGCGGCGTGGTCGAGCGGGGTCGTCTCCAGCGTGGCCGCGATCTCGTCGCGGTGGTCGTGGACGAGCCGGTCGCCGCCCGCGTCCACGGTGAACATCGGCACGTCCAGCCGCCACATCGACGCCAGCTCCCAGGGCGGCAGCACGCCGTCGGCGTCCCAGTTGCGCGGGAAGGTGCGCACCGTGTTGACGAGCAGATCGACCTCCAGCGGCTCCATCAGGCACTTGGGGTGCCGCGAGGCCACCAGCAGTTGCGCGTAGACCTGGGTGCTCCAGTTGATGAAGCGCACGCGTGTTCCGGTGAACAGGCCGGTCACGCACTCGATGGCGCGCTCGGGGTCGTCCTGGAACCAGCGGTACACGCGGTCGAATCCGGCTCTGATCGCGTCGGTGAAGTCCTCGGCGCGGGTCAGCTCGTCGCCGAGGAAGACGCGGTTGGGCGCTCCGGGCTCGACCCGCACGCCGGTGCGGTGCGTCACGGCCGCCGCGAAGGAGATGCGGCGGTCGTTGACCTGCGGCACCGGCATCGGCAGCTGGTAGGAGGCGCCGCCGGAGTAGCCGCTGAGCCGGATGCCCGTGTCGTCCTCGGACGCCGCCGTGGGCCATTCGATCAGGCCGGTCTTGAACACCGAGTCCATCAGCGTGCCGGACGGCCGGGGCTGCCCCTTGGGCAGGGCGCCGAGCACGGTCTCGCAGTCGCAGATGAACGCGTGGCCGTCGGCGACCAGGACGTTCTCGAAGTGCAGATCGCCCCCGCCGAGGATGTAGAAGATCGCCAGGTAGCCGCCGAGCTCGGCGTACACGTGCTCGGCCTGCTCGCGTGTCTCGACCCGGTTGCGCCCGGACGGGATCAGCGCCTCGTAGCCGTACCCGTCCCTGGGCAGCACCGCGCGGGGCGCGTAGCCGAGGACGTCCTCGTCGCGCAGCCGGGCCAGCAGTTTCTGCAGGGCGGCCTCGCCCCGGACGCAGCGCGGCTTGTAGACGAACGACTCCTCGGCGCCGTCCGCCAGGGTGACGTCCACGATGGCGACGCTGCGGGCGCCGGCGTGCATGTCGGAGCGGCCCAGGCGCACGGTGCGCACCCTGGTGATCGGCTGCCCGAAGAACGCCTCGGCCACGGCTCCGGCGTCGGCGCGCAACCGGGCGATCATCTCCCGGCCGTGTGCGGCGAGCAGTTCGGTGACGTGCGCCAGCCACCGTCCGAGGACCGGGAACTCCAGGAAGAAGCGGTGGTAGGAGGCCGTGTCGGCGAACGTCTTGTCGAGGTAGGCCAGGTAGTCCTCTTGGGGCGCCTGCTCCGGGTCGATGCCGTGCACGGCGCAGTAGGCCTTGGCGTCGGCCTCCACCGCCCAGGCCAGCGCCAGTTCGAAGCGGCCGAGCAGGTGGGCCTGGAAGTCGTCGACGATCTGGGGCTCGATGACGAGGGCCGGGCGGCCGGGTTCCTCCGCCAGCGCCCCGCCCAGCCGCCGGCCCAGCTCGGTCAGGAACGGCTCGCAGGCGATGGCGAGCCGCCCGTAGTAGGTGTCGAACCCGCGCCAGCTCTCCTCCGCCGCCCGGTCGCCGGCCCGCTCCAGCCCGCGCAGCGCCGCCTCGTACGTCGGCAGCCATTCACTCTGCAGCTCGGGGAGGATGCGGCCGAGGCCGTCGTCGCGGCCGGCGAGCGCCAGCTCGTGCCGCCGGTACTCGGTCAGGAGCTCGGCCAGCGAGTCTCGGGTGTACCGCGCCGCCTGCGGCCGCCGCGTGCTCTCCTTGTGGAAGCGCGCGGCCAGCCGGTCCGCCAGCCGGCCGATCCGCCACCGGTCGAACTCGGTCAGCGGCGGAGCGCCGTCGGCCGGGCCGAGTTCGGAGACGACCCGGGCCTGCTCGGAGAGGTTCGCGGCGCGGGCCGCGATGTCCAGGGGGAAGAGTGGGGTCACTCCGGGGTTCCTCGCTCTGTCGGTCCGTACGGGCCGGTGGGCCGACCGATGTCGGCCCACCGGCTGGTCGTCACGTCGGCGGGGCTACTTGGTGCCGCCGTCGCAGACGATCGTGAACGGACCCGCGCTACAGCTCGTGGCGCAGGCGTAGACCTCGACGGCGGCCACGCCCTCGGTCCAGAAGCCGAGGGTCTCCTCGTCCAGCGGCTCCACGGACACGGGGACGGTGCCGGCGGACACCCCGAACGCCTCGGGGGCCGCCAGGACCTCGGCACGGACCTCGGCGTCCGCGGCGGCGTGGCGCAGTACGGTGCTCGGTGACATCAGCCTTTCTCCTTTGCTGTGATGAACCCTGCCGGGCTACTCGACCAGTTCAGTCGCCAGCCGGATGCCGAGCTGCCGCTCGGCGTTCTTGATCTCGGCTATGGCGGCGTCCATGTTGCTCTTGTCGTTCTGCCAGGCGATCAGCTCCTCTTCCTCGGCGGAGATTCCGTCCCGAATCCAGAAGGACTCGAGCCATTCCTTGGTGGCCTGGGGGTGCAGGTCCGTCACCGGCGTGACCCGCGCCAGCAGCGGTTCCTCGTGGAGCGAGAGGGCGAGCCGGAGCACCTCCTGCATTTTGCCGTCCGGCGGCAGCAGCGAGCACAGCAGCATCAGATGCTGGATCTGGCGGACCGTTTCGATGGCCCGGTGCGTGGTCAGGTCGCTCGGCGGTTTCGGCCCGGTGCCCTTGAGTCGTCCCATTCAGATTCCCCTCGTCGGGCGGCTCCGACTCCGCGGCTTCCGGAGCCGGGCACCGCGGACTTCATGCGCACTGTCCTGCAACAGGAAAAGACAAAGCCTGGCAATCTTTCCGCCGCACACGAGTTAAGCAAGAAGTTGCTCGCGGCGCATCAAATGAAAGGTCAAAACTTCGTAGATCGCTGCACAGAAACACTCCATACCCAGCGATATAGAAAAAAGCGGACAATCGACACCGGCTTGCCGACCGGATCGATCGGTGCTGCAATCTGCTGGGACTTCCCCGTACCGCGGGCAAGAGATGTCCCCACATATTCCGGCATTTTCGGAGGGATCGGGATGACTGGCCCTGTCACCGTCGACCTGATGGATCCCGAACTGCTGCGCGATCCGTTCCACGGCTACTCGCGGCTGCGCGAGCGGTCTCCGATGGCGCAGGTCGTCTACGGCGACCGGGGGTCGTCCCTGTGGATCGTCACGCGCTACGACGACGTCCGGCTGGTGCTGAGCGACCGCAGGTTCGTCAACAACCCGGCCAACGTGCCCGGCATGCGGATCCAGGACCAGCGCACGGAGATCTTCCGGAAGATGGGCATCGACGACGAGTACGCGCCGTACCTGCTGCGGAGCGTGCTGGACGCCGACGGCGACGAGCACCTCAGGCTCCGCCGGCTCGTCTCGCGCGCGTTCACCGCGCGCCGCGTCGCCGCGCTGCTGCCCCGCGTCAGGGAGATCACCGGGGAGCTGCTCGACCGGCTCCCCGCGGCGGTGTCCCCGCAGGACGGGACGGTCGACCTCCTCGAGCACTTCGCCTATCCGCTGCCGATCACGGTGATCTGCGAGCTGGTCGGCATCCCCGAGGAGGACCGCGGGCGGTGGCTCGGGTGGAGCCGCGCGCTGATGAGATCGCACGAGACCCAGCACTTCACCGCGGCGATCCGCGGCATCGTCGACCATGTCGAGGAGCTCGTCGCACGCCGCCGGGAGGAGCCCGCCGACGACCTGCTGACCGCGCTGATCGGCGTGCACGACGAGGACGGCGCCGTGCTCGGCGAGTTCGAGCTGATCACCATGGTGCTGACCATCGTGCTGGCCGGGCACGAGACCACCGCCCACCTGATCGGCAACGGCACGGTGGCGCTGCTCACCCATCCCGACCAGCTGGAACTGCTGCGCAGCGACCCGGCCGCGCTGCTGCCGCGCGCCGTGCACGAGCTGATGCGCTGGTGCGGGCCGGTCCAGAGCGCCCGGTTCCGGTACGCCGCCGAGGACGTCGAGATCGGCGGCCGGAAGCTGCGGAAGGGGTCGCCGGTGATGGCCAGCCTCGTCTCGGCCAACTTCGACCCGCGCCGCTTCGACGACCCGCACCGGCTCGACATCACCCGGCAGCCCGACGGCCGCCGCGAGACCCACCTCGGTTTCGGCCACGGCCTGCACTACTGTCTCGGGGCCGCCCTCGCCCGCCAGGAGGCCGAGGTCGCCTTCGGGGCGCTCTTCGACCGCTACCCGGACCTGTGCCTGGCGGTCCCTCCGGAGGAGTTGGAGCGCATTCCGATGCCCGGCGCCTGGCGGCTGTCCGCCCTCCCCGTCCGCCTCTCCCCCGCGCCCTGAGACCCGCGCACGGCACGGCCGTTCTCCGCCCGCGCCTCCACGCCCGGGCCGGCCCCGGCCAGGGCGCGCCGGGGTCTCTTTCTCCCCTCGGCGAGGTCAGCGCCATCTGACCATGCGGATATGCTCCCGCCCGGCATGACCGCATCAGCACCAGGCACGCAGA
The DNA here is from genome assembly GCF_039539665.1 of Actinomadura keratinilytica. Taxonomy (NCBI): domain Bacteria; kingdom Bacillati; phylum Actinomycetota; class Actinomycetes; order Streptosporangiales; family Thermomonosporaceae; genus Actinomadura; species Actinomadura keratinilytica. Next base: position 40,355 of record NZ_BAABDO010000029.1, on the reverse strand, counting down.
GCCGCGGGCGTCATGCCTCCTCGTGCCGGGGCACGCCTTCTGCGACACACGCACTGCCAGGCCGGCATCAGTGATCAGCCACCACGCCGATCGCACCGCATGTGTCCCCGACGGACGGTTCCCCTGTCGCCAGAAGCAGCGTCATCAGACCGTACGGACGCGCTCCCGCTCAGCGTCGCCGCATCGACGTCAGGCACTCGCAAGCACGAACGTCGTGATAGCAGCGAGGCCAACAAGCGTGCAGCTCGCCCGCGTCAACGGCAGAGCTTCTCCGCGCACCGGCCGCGGAGGTGTGAGGCGCATGTTCTTCGGCGCGCACACATCCCCTCCAGGAGCCTTGATCGGCGCCCGCCAGGGTGCCACCGGGGTGTCCTCAGCAGACGGTTCTCCTGTCGGCTGAAGCAGCGTTCACCTGACCATGGGGCGGGTTCGCGCCGGCGTCGTCGCATCGGCGCGGACGCTCGAAGGCGCCGACGTCGCGATAGCCGCGGATGCACAGCCGTCAGGGCTCGCCGGCGTCCATCACCGGCCGGGCATCCCCGCCTGCCTCGGTCCCGGGGCGCCCAGACCCGGCATCGACGGCGGGGCGCCTGCAACGGTCGTCCACCCACCTTCGGCCGGTCAGCTGCAAGGCCCGCCATGCCGCGCAGTGCGGCGTCGACCAGTGCGAGCGCCACCGGGGCGTGGCCACCCGCCACGACACGCTCCCCACCCGCCCACCAGGCCATCCGCTTGACATCACCGCAGTCAACGAATCGCTCAACCGACCTTTGAAACACGCCCTAGCCGCCGATTGATGATCGACTGCCACGCCAGGCGTGCCGGGTGTCCTCAGCGGACGAATCCTCTGTCGGCGGTGGCAGCGTCATCTGGCCTTGGCGGGCGCGGCGTCGTCGCATCGGTGCCGGGCCGTCGGACGTGCGGGCGTCATGATGGCGCGGGGTCACGATGCGAATCTGAGGCGGGGCGATCGCGTCTTCTGCGGGGTCGGGTTATGCAAGCTTTCATCGCGTGGCGGTTTCTCCTGCTGCCGGTTAGGGCGGTGACCAGGGACGATGGTCGGCGCGGCGATTCCCGGCCGAGAAAGTGCGCGCATGCGTACGGGGGATCGTTGACATGCGGTGGAGCCGGATGAACACTGTCGCCGTCGACAGGTGTCGAGCACTGTCGATCCGGGTCACCCGCCATCCTCTGGTCCTCCCCTCCGGCCGTCGAGCGCACGGCGACGGCCAACCCCGCCGCGTCGGGCGACGCCGACGCGCGGCCGTCACTCGGGCCACCGGCCGCCTCGCGGGGTCGCACCGCGCCGTCAGGTACCACGAGGAGGAAGCGCGCACATGATCCAAGCCCCCGCGCGGCCGAAGAGCCGCAGACGCGTCCGCGCCAGGCTGCTCGCCAGCGGTGTCAGCGCCGTGGCGATGGTCGCGGCCACGACGGTCCTGCCCGGCACCGCCCACGCCGCCATCACCACCAACCAGACCGGCTGGCACAACGGCTACTTCTACTCGTTCTGGACCGACAGCCAGGGAACGGTGTCCATGGAGCTGGGGTCCGGCGGCAACTACAGCACCTCGTGGTACAACACGGGGAACTTCGTCGCCGGCAAGGGCTGGAACCCCGGCGGACGCAGGACGGTGAACTACTCGGCGAGCTACAGCCCGTCCGGCAACTCGTATCTGACCCTCTACGGGTGGACGCGCAACCCGCTGGTGGAGTACTACATCGTCGACAGCTGGGGCAGTTGGCGGCCCACCGGGACGTACAAGGGCACGATCACCAGCGACGGCGGCACGTACGACATCTACCAGACGATGCGCTACAACGCCCCCTCCATCGAGGGCATCCGCACCTTCCCGCAGTACTGGAGCGTCCGGCAGTCGAAGCGGACGAGCGGGACCATCACCTCGGGCAACCACTTCGACGCCTGGGCGCGCTACGGGATGAACCTGGGCAGCCACGACTACATGATCATGGCGACCGAGGGATACCAGAGCAGCGGGTACTCCAACGTGACGGTGTGGTGACGGCCGTTCCTGTCCCGGCGGCCTTCCGCGGCGCGGGCCGACCTCGGCACGCGCGAAACCGCGCGGTGGCGCGGCGGCCCACGGCCGCCGCGCCACCGCGGTGCAGCGATCGGGCCTGGCCGAGCGAGCGGCGGTCGTCCGTTCCGGCCGGTCATGTGGTCGGCCGGCGGTCTCGAGTCGTGGTCGTTGTGGCCGTGCGGCGGATGTGTCGTCCCCGCGTTCGGCGGTACCGGAGGGGTGTGGCCGGGGGTACATGCGTACAGTCCCGGCGTATGAAGCAGATAGGGCAAAGGCTGGCGCGGTTCATCGACGGACCGCCTCAGGCTCCGCGTGCGGCCGTCGAGCGCCGGATCCGGCGGTTGGTGAGCGTGAGCGCGGTCCTGGCGAACGCGGTGGGTTCGCTGGTGGTGCTCGTGCTGGCGACGGTCGTGCTGCCGGATCCCGTGGAGGTCCGCGGCCACCAGGCGCTCCAGCGGGCCAACATCGCCCTGTTCTTCGGTTACACGACCACCGCGATCGCCGTGGGCGTGGTGGTGGGGCTGCGGGTGTTCCGGCCGATGCGGCGGCTGTTCCGCACCGACCGGCCGCTCACCGAGGCCGAGCAGCGACTGGTGCTGCGGGCGCCGCTGCTGCTCATGAAGGTGCACGGGGTGCTGTGGGGCGTCGCGGCCGTCGGGTGGGCGGGGGTCAACCTGGTGTTCTCGCCGCTCATGGCGCTCAAGCTCGGGCTGACCGTGCTGCTCGGCGGGCTGGCCACCTGCATGATCGTCTATCTGGTGTCCGAGCGGCTGTTCCGGCCGGCGGCGGCGCTCGCGCTGACCACCCGCGTCCCGGCCGGGTCGCGCGTGCCGGGGGTCGTCACCCGGTCGGTGCTCGCCTGGGGGCTGGGCACGGCGGTGCCGGTGCTGGGGATCGTGCTCATGAGCGTGGCGTCGCTGACCGTCGCGGACGTGTCGAGCCGCCAGCTCGGCTGGACGATGCTCGCGCTGGGCGGCACCGCGCTGGCCGTGGGCCTGGCCGTCACCTACCTGGCGGCCCGCGCGATGGCCGACCCGATCGGCTCGGTCCGGCTGGCCATGGCCAAGGTGGAGCGGGAGGACCTGCTGACGGAGGTGCCCGTCTACGACGGCAGCGAGATCGGGCGGCTGCAGGCCGGCTTCAACCAGATGGTCGCCGGGCTGCGCGAGCGTCGGCGGCTGCGGGACCTGTTCGGCTGGCAGGTCGGCGAGGACGTCGCGCGGCTGGCCCTGGAGCGCGGCGTGACGCTGGGCGGGGAGGTCCGCGACGTGGCGGTGCTCTTCGTGGACCTGGTCGGGTCCACCCGGCTGGCGGCGACCCGCCCGCCCGGGGAGGTCGTCGCGCTGCTCAACGAGTTCTTCGCGGTGGTCGTCGAGGTCGTCAACCGGCACGGCGGCTGGATCAACAAGTTCGAGGGGGACGCCGCGCTGGCCATCTTCGGTGCGCCGCTGGACCTGCCGGACGCGACCGGGCGCGCCCTGGCCGCCGCGCGCGAGCTGGCGGACCGGCTGGCCGCCGAGGTGCCGCAGGTCACGGCGGCCGTCGGCGTGTCGGCCGGGCCCGCCGTGGCCGGGCACATCGGCGCGGAGAAGCGGTTCGAGTACACCGTCATCGGCGATCCGGTGAACGAGGCCGCGCGGCTCACCGAGCTGGCCAAGAAGACCCCGGGCCGGGTGCTGGCGTCCGGGACCGCGCTGGACGCCGCCGGGCCGGACGAGGCCGCCCACTGGGAGGGGGCGGGCGAGGTCGTCGTCCGGGGACGCCTGCTGCCGACCCGCCTGGCCGCGCCCCGTCCGGCTCGCGGCGTGCCCGGCGCCGAGCCGCAGGCGCAGGGATGAGGGGGCACGGGGATCAGCCGAACGCCTCGATGAGGGTCCAGACCGCCAGGCCCGCCATGCACAGGCCGCCGATGCGCTGGACGGTCTTCAGCGGGACCTTCGCGGCGATGAACCGGCCCGCCAGCAGCGCCAGGGCCGACACCGACATCAGGGCGGCGGCCGAGCCGACCGCGGTGGGCAGCCACGGGTTGGTGGAGGCGAGGTTGGCGGTGGTGATCTGCGTCAGATCGCCCCATTCGCTGACGAAGACGGCGGTGAAGGCGGTGGCGTAGGCGGGCCAGAAGCGGGTGATCCTCCCGCCCGCGCGGCCGTCGTCCTCGTCGTCGTCATCGGAGCGGAGCAGGACGACGGCGCCGAACGCGAAGAGCGCCGCGGAGACGAGCTTGACGGCCATGGCCGGCAGCAGGCCGAGGAGGCTTCCGGCGCCCACCGCGATGGCGACGTGCGCGATGAACGCGGTGGAGGTGCCGAACCACACGTGCAGCGGGCGCATGCGGGTGCCCATGGCCAGCGACGCGAACATCGTCTTGTCGGGGAGTTCGGCGAGAAAGATCAGTCCGAAGGCGGTGATGAACGCCAGAGGATCGAATGTCATGCCCGGGGGCGCCTTCCCTTGGGGCCGGGCCGCGCACCTCGGCGACGCCCCTGGGAGAGGCGACGGACGAACCACTCGGCCCGGCACGACGGTACGGCCCGCACGGTGGTGCGGGCAGGTCATGCCTTGCCGAAGGTCTCGTCCGCCCCGCGCGTCAGCGCGGTGGCCCGCTGGCCGGGACATCCTGGGATGTCCAGTGTGTCGACCAGCGATGTCGCAGGACTACTCCCCTTCGCCGACAGGGGAGTCTACAGGACGATCGGCCGTGCCCCCGTCCGGGGCGGCCGGGCGGATCTCGCCGAGCACCACCGCGTCGCCGTTGACGAGGCCCGATACCGGTGCCGGTAGGGCCGGGTCCGCGGTGCCCGGCGAGCCGCCGTGCCGGGGCGATCAGCGGGCGGGTGGTCGTCCGCCCGATCGGGACGCCCCGGCGATCAGATGAGCCCCTGGGCGAGGATGGCGTCGCAGACGCGTTCGAAGCCCGCGATGTTGGCGCCCTTGACGTAGTCGCCCGGGGAGCCGTACCGCTCGGCGGTCTCGTGGCACTTGTCGTGGACGGCCTTCATGATGCGGGTCAGCTCGGCCTCGACCTTCTCGAACGTCCAGCTCTCGCGGCCGGCGTTCTGCGCCATCTCCAGCCCGCTGACCGCGACGCCGCCCGCGTTGGCGGCCTTGCCGGGGCCGAACGCCACGCCCGCCTCCTGGAACAGGCGCACCGCCTCCGGCGTGGACGGCATGTTCGCGCCCTCCGAGACGGCCTTGACGCCGTTGCGGATGAGCGTGGCCGCGTCGTCGGCGTCCAGCTCGTTCTCGGTGGCCGACGGGAAGGCGATGTCGGCGGGCACCTCCCAGACCTTGCCGCCCGGCACGTAGCGGGCGGACGGGCCGCGCAGCGCGGCGTAGTCGCCGACCCGGCCCCGCCGGACCAGCTTGACCTCCTTGAGCAGGGCGAGGTCGATGCCCTTCTCGTCGACGACGTAGCCGTCGGAGTCGGAGACGGTGACGACGTTGGCGCCCATCGCCTGCGCCTTCTCCACCGTGTAGATCGAGACGTTGCCGGAGCCCGACACCACGACCTGCTGCCCTTCCAGGTCCTCGCCGCGCAGCCTGAGCATCTCGGCGGTGAACAGCACGCTGCCGTACCCGGTGGCCTCGGGACGGCCCGCCGAGCCGCCCCAGCCGATGCCCTTGCCGGTGAGGACGCCGGCCTCCCAGCGGTTGACCAGCCGCCGGTACTGCCCGAACAGGTAGCCGATCTCGCGGGCGCCGACGCCGATGTCACCGGCCGGGACGTCGGTGTGCTCGCCGAGGTGGCGGTGCAGCTCGGTCATGAACGACTGGCAGAACCGCATCACCTCGCCGTCCGAGCGGCCGCGCGGGTCGAAGTCGCTGCCGCCCTTGCCGCCGCCGATGTTCAGCCCGGTGAGCGCGTTCTTGAAGATCTGCTCGAAGCCGAGGAACTTGATGACGCCGAGGTTGACCGTCGGGTGGAACCGCAGCCCGCCCTTGTAGGGGCCCAGCGCGCTGTTGAACTCGACCCGGAAGCCGCGGTTGACATGGATCTCACCCTTGTCGTCCTGCCACGGCACCCGGAAGATGATCTGGCGTTCCGGCTCGGTGACCCGCTCGATGATCTTGGCGTCGAGCAGCTCCGGGCGGCGGTCCAGCACCGGCGCGAGGGTCTCCAGGACCTCCTTCACCGCCTGGTGGAACTCCGGCTCGCCGGGGTTGCGGCGCAGGATCCGGTCGTACGCCTCGCTCAGCACGGTCTCGGTGGCGGACGAGGCGGACCTCCCGGAAGGCACAGGCATGCATGGCTCCTTCAAGCAGATTCAGGGCGAACTGTCGGACGATCGTGTCTAATCACGCACCGTTAGGGAGGATACGGGCGTCAGAAGCGTTCCAGTGCAGGTCCCCCGGGTGATCTTCGGCCGCGCCGCCGAGCCCCTCGCCCGCCGGGCGCTGCCGAACGGCGGGCAGGAGAGCGCCGATGAGCCGTCCCAGGCTCACCTTCGCCCGTTCGGCGCACCCCGCCCTGCGGGCACCGCGCACGCGATGCTGGACGGCTCTGCGAACGGTGTCCGGCGTTCCGGAGCGGGGCCGGGCACGGGTTCCGGGTGCTGACCCGGTACGACGACATCGTCGCCGCCTGCCAGGACGCCGCGTTCCCCAGCCGGGCCATCTCCGTCTTCACCCCGGATCCGCCCTGCCGGCGGACACCGATCATGCCGCATCCGCCGCTGCACACCGCCCGGCGCCGAACATTCCGGGTCCTCCAGGGTGCGGCCGGCAGTGAAGCAGGAAGCCCGGCCCGCGAGGACTGGAATCCCCGCCTTGAGGCCGGGAGAGGAAGTCAAGGTAACGGGAATCCCAGGGGCGCGGCGTTTTTGGGTGTCCGCATAATGAGAAAGCGATTAACTACGCGGCGAAATCTTTCGAGTACCTTGTCGAAGGTGACCGAACGCGCCGACGCCATGTGCATATCGGGCGATTTCCGCAGTGAACCCGCAGACCGGTACGGACGAGAGGCGGCCGCCGGTCCGCGGCCGGGCGCCGTCGCGGTGGACGACGTCCCGCCTCCGGCGCCGTCCCGGCCGGAGATTCCCGGCCTGGCCCCCGCCGACTGGGGGCGCTTGGAGACGATGGAGAAGTTCATCGCGGCCCACACGACGGAAAGCGCGCTGCGGGCCGTTCTGCCACCGGACGCGCACGGCCACGCGGAATCACTCGCCCGGCACACTCGGTTCGATCACGGGGCCCTGCTCGTCTTTCCCGGACGCGTCGACACGGCACTGGCGGAACTGGAGCAGCGCGGGCTGACGGCGGCGCCGGCCGTTCCCAGCACGGTCGTCCGCGGTCATCTGGCGAAGCGTTACGGGGTTCCGCGAAAGCAGTTGCCGGTCGTGATAACGCAGGTGAGGACGTCGGCGGATCGGTCTGTGGAACTGTTCCTGCTGCCGCCGCAATCCGCTGCGGCCGGTGTCCGCATCGTCGCGGACGAGCGTTCCCGCCACCATCAGACGCACCTGGGTTTCCGCGTCACCGACCCCGGCGAAGGCGTCCTCGGCCTGGTCTGGGACACCGTCGCCGAATGCGCCGGGCTGGCCGCGGACGGGGGCGGTTTCAACCCTCACCAGGGGAGGTCGGGCTGCACCGTCCTGTATTTCCGGGGGGCCGGACGCATGCCGGCCCCCTACCACTGGCCCAGGCGCCTTGAGATCCTCGTCGAAGGCCACCATCCGCGGATTCTGCGCAGGCACCGCAGGGGAATCTGAGCGCCCGCGGAAAATGCTGCGGTCAGCGAACGGCGTCTCCGTGGGCACCGACCATGGCGCGGCCGGTCAGAATCCGCCGGCGGCGCCTGGCCAGGCCGTCCTGGAAGGCCGCGGCCCGGTTGAGGTGGGGGAAGTCCTCGTCGGGCACCGGAACGCCCAGGAATGCGCAGAGCGGCTCCCAGCCTTGCGCCGTGTCGAAGACCAGGAGCCGGTCGGCGGGCACCTGGGCCCGCACTTCGGCGTTGTGGCGGTCGAACACCTCGATCGCGTGCTCGCGGTCGGCGAACCGGCCGCCGAACGTCCCTTTCCAGATCACCTCGCGCGATATCCGCCGGCGCCGCCGCAGGCCGGAGTCCAGGAGATCCTCCAGCCGCATCAGCAGTCCCTCGGGGGTCGGCGGCGCCGGACGGGATGACCTGTAAAGGGTCCGGGACATGCTGGCATACCAGCGGTCCGGCGGGCGCACGGTCAGGATGACCTTCGCGTGCGGATAGGCCGCGACGAGTTCCCGCCAGTACGCGCATACGGGCCAGTCCAGTGCGGCACGGTATCCGGCGAGCACCACGTCCCAGGGGATCGGCTCGCCGTCCACGACCGCCTCCCACCGGCGCAGCAGTTCCGCGTCCTCCCCCAGTGACGTCATATGGTGGCAGGGACCGTATCCCAGGCGCGTCAGCGCCTCTTTCAGCGAATAGCTGCCGGTCCGGCCGAAACCGGCCCCGATGATCTCCAGCATTTCCAACTCCTGTGACGACGCCGGGCCGCCGGTGGGCGTGGCGTGGCGAATCGCGGCGATGACGTGCGGTTGCGGGGCGGCGGCTTCAGCCGTCCGGTACGGCCGGGACGTCGCCGGCCTCCGTGTCGGATCCGAGCGACGACAGGTCGACGCTCGGCCACAGCGCGGGGTCGATGTCGGGGAAATCGCGCAGCAGGCGGCCGATGTCCGGTGCGATGGCCCGGCAGAAGGCCGCGCGGGTGGCCTCGTCGACGACGGGTTTCGGGGACGACCGCCCCACCTGCCGGTCGAAGGGGCGGACCGGACGCCACAGGTCCGGGTCGACGCCGATGAACTCGAAGGTGCGCCGGGCCTGGCGTTCCGGTTCGGCGACGCACCGTTCGTACTGCAGGACCAGGATCCGGTCGCGGTCGAAGCTGTTCATCAGCATCCGCAGCTGCTGCCAGTACAGGGCCCTGTGGAACTGGTGTTCCATGACGGCCGCGGGTGAGTGCCCGGCCTCCAGGGCCCGGTGGAATCCCAGGGCCGACACCAGGCGGGCCAGCGGATCGCGCAGCAGCACCAGCAGCCGGGCCTGCGGGGCGGCCGCGCGCAGCATCGGCGGCGTCCAGAAGTCGTACATGTACCGGGGCGTCCACTCCCCGGCGATCGCGCCGGGCGGGCGGGGGAAGTAGCGGTGGTATTCCGCCGGGTCCACCTCTGCGACGCGGCCGTAGTGGTCGAAGAAGTGCACCTCCTTCGCCCCGTGCAGCGCCCGCGGGTCGGCATCGGACGGGTCGGCGGCCGCCCCGGCGGCGCGCGGTGAGGCGATCGCGGGATGGCTGGTCAGCACCGACCACCACCACGTCGTGCCGGACTTCATCGTCCCGACCCCGACGAAGTCCGGCGGTCCCGTCCGCCATCCGGGCGGTATCGGCGGCGGTGGCGCCGGTGGCGGCACGTCGTCGAGGAGCCGCAGCCGGTGCGCCGGTCGTGTCCGGTTCTGGAGCGTCGTGTCCACCTGTCCCCCACAGTGCCGCTCGCCGTCCCGGTGGACGGCCGGGTGTGATCGATCCGGGGGGTCGTGCCGCGCGCGCCGGGTCATTCCAGGCGGCGCCGGAGCGCGTCGTAGCCTTCGGTCGGCAGGGCGCCGTCGATGACCTGGCGGCGGAGCTCCGCCTTGCTGATCTTTCCCAGCGCGGTGCGGGGCAGCGCCGGCACGACGGCCAGCCGGGCGGGCAGGTCCTTGTCGCCCATGCGCCGCCGGCGCAGGAACGCGCACAGCTCGTCGAGGGTGGGCCGGGCGCTGCGCGGGACGACGACGGCGCAGGCGGCCTCGTGCCCCTGCCGGTCGGGCACCCCGATCACGGCGACGTCGGCGACGGCGGGGTGGCCGAGCAGCACGCTCTCGATCTCGGCCGTCGGGACCATGGGGCCCCAGCCGACCCGGTCGCAGGCGCGCGACAGGTAGTGCAGCCGCCCGTGCTCGTCGCTGCGCACCAGGTCGCCGGTGTCGTACCAGCCGTCGTCGCGGTCCGGGGTCCACGTCGCGCTGCCGGACCGCACATCGAGGACGCCCAGGCACATGCTCGGGCCGCGGACGTTCAGGCCGCCCGCCCCGGAGGCGTCCGCGCGGCGAATCTCGACCTGTGTGCCGGCGACGGGCCGGCCCAAGCCCGGATCGGCGGGTTCGGACGGGTCGTCCGGCGCGGTCGCGCAGAGGGGGCCGCCTTCGGTCATCCCGAACACGTTGACCAGGCCGGTGCACAGGTGGGCGCGTATGCCGGCCGCCGTCGGGGCGGGGAGGGGCGCGCCGAGGCTGACGACGCGGCGCAGGCCGGACAGGTCGCGTTCACGTCGGCGCTGGGCGGCGACCATCCGCCCCAGGAGGGCGGGAAGACCCACCAGGCAGCTCACCCCGTGGCGGGCCACGAGGTCGAGCCACCGGTCGGGGCCGTGGAGGTCGTCGGCGGCGAGCAGCACCGCGCGTCCCCCGGTGACCAGCGGCATCAACGCCAGGTATTTCAGTCCCGACGCGTGGGTCATCCCCGCGGTGCTCGTCAGGACCGGTCGGGGCGGCAGGAAGCCGGCGGCCGCCCGCAGCGATGCGTACAGGGTGTTGCCGGAGTGCACCACCGCCTTGGGGCGCCCGGTCGTGCCCGACGTGAGCGCCACGTGCCGCGGGCCGTCGGGCGGCGCCTGCGGCCGCTGCGCGGCGGGCAGCGGCTCGGCGGATCGCGCGCTGTCCAGCAGCTCCCGCAGATGGACCGTGCGGGGTGCGAGGCCCGCGGGTGGCGCAACGGCGTCCGGCGCGTACGCGTCCCCGGCGACCAGCAGGCGGGCCGGAACGCCGGTGAAGGCGATCTCCGCCTCGCGGGCGCCCGCCCAGGGCGACAGCGACATGGTCACCGCCCCGACGCGGCCGCACGCCAGCCACAGCGCCGCGGCCTCCCACTGGTTGGGCGTCCGGAGGGCCACCGGGTCGCCGGGCCGCACGCCCAGGCGCCACAGCACCGCCGCCAGCCGCTCCACCTGGTCGGCCAGCTCAGCGAAGGTGACCGCCGCCGTCTCGGTGGCGCCCCGCTGCACCCGCACGTTCACGTAGGCGACCGCGGCGGGCGTCTGACGGGCGCGGGCGTGCAGATCGTCGGTGAAGCTCTCGCGCCGCCACCACCCCTGGCGGTAGAAGCGGCCCGCCGCAGGTGGCATGGCGGACGGCAACCCGGTCACACGGCTCATAGCGTCCCCCCGATGAGCCAGGCGACCGGACGGCCACCGTTCGCTCACCAACAGTACACGAACAATGACTCTGAGGAACAATGGGCGTGGTCGTCAACCCCTGCCGCCGAGATCACGACCGGCGGCGGCCGCACGCACCGTTCGCGCCGCAGCCTGGGAGGACGCTGATCAGCTCAGCGGGCGGTGCGGTCGAAGTGCGCCGCCTCCGGTGCTCGCGTTCACGGGTGTGAACGCAGCGGCGCTCCGTCCGGGGCGAGAGTAGACGACGTCCCGGTGCGCGAACGACAGCCCGCGGCCCGGTGGCCCGATCGGCATCAGGGGCGCGGTGTCGGCGCCGGCGACTGTCACACACCGAACGCTCGTCGCCCGCCAAGGCGCATGCCGGGGTGCACCGATTACAGGAAGCCGGTGCCCAGGTCTCGGTGCTCGCCGGACGGCCGGGCTGATTTCGCTCGGTCCGCGTTCGGGCGGCCGCAGACGATTTCTTCTCCGACCACAGGAGTGCAGCGCGCCGGGGAGAGCGGTTCGCGGCGGCCGGAAACCGCCGAGACGATCGCGGACGACTCGAATTCGCGGCCCTCTCGGGCTGGGCATCTCGCGTCGTCTCACTGCGGTTCGCGGCCGGTGGGAAGATTTCTTCGGCCGGTCGGAATGGGCGCGGCTCGGACGGCCGATTCGAGCGGTCGAATCGTTACCGCGGAGGGGGTGGGACGCCGTCCCCGGCGCTACTTATGATCGGCGGGTGGTCAAACCTGTGGAGTTGCGGGCGGGTGATCCACGGGCGGTCGGCCCGTACCGGCTGCTCGCGCTGCTCGGTGAGGGCGGACAGGGCGCGGTCTACCTGGGGCAGGACGCCGCGGGGACGCGGGTGGCGGTCAAGATGCTGCACGCCCGGCTGGCCGGAGACGACCGCGCCCGCCATCTGTTCCTGCGGGAGAGCGACATCGCGCGCCGGGTCGAGCCGTACTGCACGGCCCGGGTCCTCGCGGCCGGTGTAGAGGACGACCGCCCCTACATCGTCAGCGAGTACGTCGAGGGAGAGTCGCTCAGCGACCTGGTCCGCCGCGCCGGGCCGCGCGACCACGGCAGCCTGGAGCGGCTGGCCATCGGCACGGCCGCCGCGCTGAACGGCATCCACCGGGCGGGCATCGTGCACCGCGACTTCAAACCGTCCAATGTCCTGCTGGCCACCGACGGGCCGCGGGTCATCGACTTCGGGATCGCCCGTGCGGCGGCCTCCACCACCACCCTGTCCAGCGGGATCGTCGGCACCCCCGCGTACATGTCGCCCGAGCAGGTGGCGGGGCGGGAGGTGGGGCCGCCGTCGGACGTGTTCTCGTGGGCGGTCACGCTGACCTTCGCCGCGACCGGCGCCCCCGTGTTCGGCTCCGACGCCATCCCGGCCGTGCTGAACCGCATCCTGAACGCCGACCCGGACCTGTCGGCGATACCGCCGCACCGGCGCGACCTGCTGGCGGCCTGCCTGGACAAGGCGCCCGAGCGGCGGCCGACGATGGCGCAGGTGCTGGCCGAACTGCTGGGCGAGGCGCAAGCGCCGCGGCCGCACGTGCCTCCTCCCGCCTCCGACCGCCCGCCCGCCGCCACGGGCGGGCCGCCCACGCCTCCCTTCGGGACGGCTCCCCAAGGGGCGCATCCGCCCACGCCTCCCTTCGGGACGCCTCCCCAAACGGCGCAACCGCCCGCCACTCCCGTTCCCGCCACCGCACGGCTCGCGGACCGCACGAACACCGTGCCGCCGGGCTCGCCCCGACCGCTGCCCATGGGCGTGTTCCTCGCCGGGACGCTGCTCCAGGTGCTCATCGGCGTGATCGTCGCTGTCTACGCGGTGAACGCGTCCTACTATGACAGCCTGCTCAACGTCGAGGGGATCCTCCTGGCGGCCAGCGTGATCGCCCTCGTGTCCTTGCGGCGCAGAACACACAGGAACAGGAACGGGTAGAGCCTTGGGCGTCTTTCTGCTGCCGATCCTGCTCCTGATCGTGATGATCTACATCGCGATCCTGAACACGCCCGGCGGGGTCCGCCTGCGGACACGCTTCCCCGCACTCGTGGGCGCGGTGCTGCCCGGGCTGGTGTGCCTGCCGCTCGGCGCCACCTACCTCGCGCTCGGCATGACGGCGGAATTCGGCATAACCCTTCTGACGTACGCCCTCGTCGTCATGATCTTCGCCATCCTGGCGGAACTGCTGCGGCGCGGTTGAGGGCCGGGAAGCGGCCGAACCGGATCGCGGCAGTGCCGGGTAAGGGGGACCTGCGCGGCGTGCAGGGCCGGGAACGGGAGGCGATGGGCATTCGCAGCATCCTGGCCGGGACGGCCGAGCGCGCCGGCGAACCGGGCGCCGCGGAGCCGGACCACTTCCGGGACCTCAACCTCGACCAGGTCGTCAGCGCGGTCGCGCAGGCGGCCGGCCTGCCGGAGGTCGCCGCGTACTTCCACCGTCCGCTGCGCGACGCGGACCTGGTCGCCTTCCGGCAGGAGGTGTTCCGCGACCTGGAGGATCCGGCGGTGCGCCGGGTCGCCGAGCGTTTCACCGCGTCGATGACCAAGACGCGCACCCGGCTGGAGGCGCTGGCGCGCCGGAAGCACCCCCCGCAGGTGCACCGCCTGTTCTTGGAGATCGTGCTCGACCGCATCGCGGCGGTCGACGCCCTGGCCGACGACCTGGGCGCGGCCGACGCGGCCTCGTCCGGTCTGCGGGCGCTGCGCGACGACGTCACCGCGTACGTGGACGCCGCGTACGTGGACGCCGCGTCCTGGCGCGGGCTGCGCGAGGACGCGCTGCGGCTGCGCGACCGGCTCGCCGAGGTCCGCTACGACCTGCTGATACGCGAGGACCGGATCAGCATGGCGCCGCACGACGCGGACGGGCGGTTCGACTTCGCCGAACGGGTGCGGGCGGTGTTCGAGCGGTTCCGGCAGGGGCCGCCGCCCGAACGGCGCGTGGAGGAGGCCCCCGTGCCGGCCCTGGACGCCGTCGAGGCGGGCGTGCTGGACCTCGTCGGCGAGCTGTTCCCGGACCTGTTCGGCGACCTGGCGGCGTTCTGCGCGTCCCGTCGGGACTTCGTCTCCGCGGAGATCACCCGCCTGGACCGCGAGCTGCGCTTCTACCTCGGCTACCTGGCGTACCTGGAGCCGGTGCGCGAGGCGGGGCTGCCGGTGTGCTACCCGGCGGTGTCGGCCACCGACAAGCGGCTGCTCGCCCGGGACGTCTACGATCTCGCGCCGGCGGCCGAGGGCGGCCGGGTGGTGACCGACGACCTGCGGCTGACGGCGCCAGACGCGTCTTCGACGTCTCCGGGCCCGACCAGGGCGAAGCGTCATCGTCCTCAACGAGATCTTCAGTTCGACGACTCCGAGCGACGCGCGCGGGCTCAGCGAGGCGCTGCTGGCCTCGATCGTCCGGCTGGACGCGCCGTGCCTGTGGGTGACCTTCGTCGACGAGCTGTCCCGGCTGAGCCCCGCGGCGGTGAGCATGGTCGCGACCGTGGCCGACGACGGCGGCTCGACCCGCACGTACAAGGTGGTCCGGCGGCCCGCCGGCGGACGCGCCCACGCGCTCGTCCTCGCCGAGCGGCACTGCCTGACCTACGACCGGATCGTCGAACGGGTGCGCCGATGAGGCCCGGGCTGCTGTCCGCCGACGGCGGCGCGGGGACGCGGGCGGCCGTGGACGCCGAGGAGTTGCTGGCCGACCTGCGGCTCGACGGCCTGTGGGCGGCCATGGCACGGGGCGACGAGACCCGGTACCACGCGGCACGGGCGGTCACGCTCGCACCGCTCACCGACCCGGCGGACATCGTCCACCGGCAGCGGGTGCTCGGCGACTGCCTGCGCAACCCCTCCGCCGTCCGGTCCCTGCACCGGCCGGCCGCCGAGGCGGTCGCCGACGACCGGAAGGCCTTCCGCGGCGGCGCCACCAGCCTGCTGAACCGCTCGGCGCGGGTCCGAGCCGGCGGCCGGGGTCCTCCGGGCGCTGACCGACTCGGGGGTAGGCGTCGTGTTCGTGACGCACTTGTACGATCTGGCCCGCCGCATGCACGCGGACGCCGAGGCCGACCGGGTGTTCCTCACCACCGAGCGGGACGCCGCGGGCGCGCCCACGTTCCGGATCGTCCCCGGTACGCCCTCCCCCACCGCCCACGCCCGGGCCCTGTACGACCGCGTGTTCGGCGACGCCCGGTCCTCCGGGGCGGCCGCCCGTCCCTGACACCGCGCCGAGGTCGGGCGCCGTCGCGTGGGTGGTGCCGGCCGCGCAGGGCGGCGTGTTGAGCTGGAAGGCGGCGGGGCCGGCCGGCTTGTCGGCACGCCGCCGCGTGCGGCGGTTCGGCCGCGATCGGCTCGTGTCATTCCGGCTGCTGACGGGACGGCGCGTCGCGGGCCGGGCCTGCGGCGTCCGAACGGTGACACCGCTGCGCGGAGGCGGGGCGGTGTCACCGGGCCGTCTCCACCGCACGCGCGTTGAACCGCCCGGCGGTGCCTGACACCGCCGGACCCCCGGTGTCATCCGCCGTGCGGCATGCGCGCGCGGTGAAGTCCGGCAACCCGTCCCCTTCCAGTGACCGTGATGCCGGATCCCGGCGGCCGCCCCTCGCCTGCCGGAGCACCCGCAGCGGACACCGGCCCGGACTCCCGGCCGCGGGCCCGGAATCCGGGCGGCGGCCCGCAGGCGCGGCCGAGCCGCCGTTTCGGCAGGTCAGCCGGGTGACAGGGGAGGGGGTCGCGCCGGGCAAGCACGATCCTGTCGTGCGGCACTCTAGAGCGCGATCTTGGTTGAGACAAGTTCTTGACTGATTCCAGAAAATGAGCCAGTCTCTGGGACGTGGTCGCACCCCTCGACTTCCGGGAGATGCTGCGCGGGGCCGCGTTGCGCGTGACCCGCCCGCGGTTGGCGGTGCTGAGCGCGGTGCACGCGCATCCGCACGCCGACACCGACACGATCATCGCCGCCGTGCGCAGGGATCTCCCGAAGGTGTCCCACCAGGCCGTCTACGACTCGCTGCACGCGTTGACGGCGGCGGGTCTGGTGCGGCGCATCCAGCCGTCCGGTTCCGTGGCGCGGTACGAGTCGCGGACCGGCGACAACCACCACCACCTCGTGTGCCGGTCATGCGGGGCGATCGCCGACGTCGACTGCGCCGTCGGCGAGGCGCCGTGCCTGACGGCGTCCGACGACCGCGGCTTCTCGATCGACGAGGCCGAGGTCATCTACTGGGGCCTGTGCCCCGACTGCTCCGCCGACCGGAGTCCCTGAACCCACCCCCCGCTGAGCTTTTGGAAGGAATCGAATGGCCGAGAACAACGACGCCGCCCTCTCCGAGGTGAACGAGAGCGAAGGCGGGTGCCCGGTAGCGCACGACCGCCTCCCCCACCCCACGCAGGGCGGCGGCAACCGCAACTGGTGGCCCAACCGGCTCAACCTGAAGATCCTGGCCAAGAACCCCCCTGCGACCAACCCCCTCGGCGAGGACTTCGACTACGCCGAGGCGTTCGAGAGCCTCGACCTGGCCGCGGTCAAGCGGGACATCGCGGAGGTGCTGACGACCTCGCAGGACTGGTGGCCGGCGGACTTCGGCCACTACGGCCCGTTCATCATCCGGATGGCGTGGCACAGCGCGGGCACCTACCGCATCCACGACGGCCGCGGCGGCGCCGGGTCCGGGCAGCAGCGCTTCGCGCCCCTCAACAGCTGGCCGGACAACGCCAACCTGGACAAGGCGCGCCGGCTGCTGTGGCCGGTGAAGAAGAAGTACGGCAAGAACCTGTCGTGGGCCGACCTGCTGATCCTGGCCGGCAACGTCGCGCTGGAGTCGATGGGTCTGAAGACGTTCGGCTTCGCCGGCGGCCGCGTGGACGCCTGGGAGCCGGACGACGACGTCTACTGGGGGCCCGAGACCACCTGGCTCGGCGACGAGCGCTACTCCGGTGACCGCGAGCTGGAGAAGCCCCTGGGCGCGGTGCAGATGGGCCTCATCTACGTCAACCCGGAGGGCCCGAACGGCACCCCGGACCCGCTCGCCGCGGCCCGGGACATCCGCGAGACGTTCCGCCGCATGGCGATGAACGACGAGGAGACGGTCGCCCTGATCGCCGGCGGGCACACCTTCGGCAAGACGCACGGCGCGGCGCCCGCCGACCGGCACGTCGGCCCCGAGCCCGAGGCCGCGCCGCTGGAGGAGCAGGGCCTGGGCTGGAAGAACAGCTACGGCACCGGCAAGGGCAACGACACGATCACCAGCGGGCTCGAGGGCATCTGGACGCCCACCCCGACAAAGTGGGACAACACCTTCTTCGAGACCCTGTTCAAGTACGAGTGGGAGCTGTTCAAGAGCCCCGCCGGGGCCTACCAGTGGCGGCCGAAGGACGGCGGCGGCGCCGGGACCGTCCCCGACCCCCACGACCCGGCGAAGAAGCACGCCCCCACGATGCTGACGACCGACCTCGCGCTGCGCTACGACCCGATCTACGAGCCGATCTCGCGGCGCTTCAAGGAGAACCCCGACGAGTTCGCCGACGCCTTCGCCCGGGCGTGGTTCAAGCTGACCCACCGCGACATGGGCCCCGTCACGCGCTACCTCGGCCCGGAGGTGCCGTCCGAGACGCTGCTGTGGCAGGACCCCATCCCGGAGGTGGACCACGAGCTGGTCGACGCGCAGGACATCGCCGCGCTCAAGGAGCGGATCCTCGCCTCGGGCCTGTCGGTGTCCCAGCTGGTCACCACCGCGTGGGCGGCGGCCGCGTCGTTCCGCGGCAGCGACAAGCGGGGCGGCGCCAACGGCGGCCGCATCCGCCTGGAGCCGCAGCGGAGCTGGGAGGTCA
The DNA here is from genome assembly GCF_039539665.1 of Actinomadura keratinilytica. Taxonomy (NCBI): domain Bacteria; kingdom Bacillati; phylum Actinomycetota; class Actinomycetes; order Streptosporangiales; family Thermomonosporaceae; genus Actinomadura; species Actinomadura keratinilytica. The sequence goes on along the minus strand of NZ_BAABDO010000029.1, from coordinate 22,313 downwards.
ACGAGCCCGACGAGCTGGCCAAGGTGCTGGGCACCCTGGAGGACGTCCAGGAGTCCTTCAACTCGGCCCAGACCGGCGGCAAGAGGATCTCGCTGGCCGACCTGGTCGTGCTGGGCGGGTGCGCCGCGGTCGAGAAGGCCGCCAAGGACGCCGGCTTCGACATCGAGGTGCCGTTCACCCCGGGCCGGATGGACGCCTCGCAGGAGCAGACGGACGTGGAGTCGTTCGCCGCGCTGGAGCCGACCGCGGACGGCTTCCGCAACTACCTCGGCAAGGGCCACCGGCTGCCGGCCGAGTACCTGCTGATCGACAAGGCGAACCTGCTGAACCTGAGCGCGCCGGAGATGACCGTGCTGGTCGGCGGCCTGCGGGTGCTGGGCGCGAACTACAAGCGCTCGCAGCTCGGCGTCTTCACCGACACCCCCGGGAAGCTGACCAACGACTTCTTCGTGAACCTGCTCGACCTGGGCACGACGTGGCGGCCGGCGTCGGAGGACTCCGACACGTTCGAGGGCGTGGACGCCTCCACCGGCGAGGTCAAGTGGACCGGCAGCCGCGTCGACCTGGTCTTCGGCTCCAACTCGGAGCTGCGCGCGGTGGCGGAGGTCTACGCCGGCGACGACGCCAAGGAGAAGTTCGTGCGCGACTTCGTCAAGGCGTGGGACAAGGTGATGAACCTGGACCGCTTCGACCTGCACCGCTAGCCGTCATCGGCCCCTGACGTCCAGGCCGGTCCGCGCGGACCGGCCTGGACGTTCGCCTTTTCGCGCGAACGCCGAGCGGTGTCGGGGATGTGAGGACGGGGTGCGGGCGCGCCCGCGGGGTCAGCCGTCGCCGGCCTCGGAACGGCACTGCGGGCACAGCCCCCAGAAGGTGACGTCGGCCTCGTCGACCAGGTATCCGGCGTCGTCCACCGGGTCCAGGCAGGGCGGATGCCCCACGGCGCAGTCGACGTCCTTGACCGCTCCGCACTTGCGGCACACCAGGTGGTGGTGGTTGTCGCCCACCCGGCCCTCGAAGCGGGCGGGGCTGCCGGCCGGTTCGATGCGGCGCACGAGCCCCGCCGCGGTGAGCGCGTGCAGGGCCTCGTACACGGCTTGAAGGGAGATGTGGCCTACGCGCTCGCGGACCCCGGAGGCGATCGCCTCGACGCCGAGGTGGTCGCCGTCCCGGACGGTCTCCAGCAGCGCGACGCGGGCGGCCGTCACCCGCAGACCGGCACCGCGCAGCTCCTCGGCGGTGGTCGGGGTCTGGGATGCGGTCATGGCACCGAACCTGCCTTCATGAACACGAACGATTCGAGACAACGAATGATGCAAGTCTAGTCAAGAGACGGTGTGCTTGCAGTAAGCTACACGCCTACCTATGTGCGCGAACACGGAGGGTAGCCCCCTCCGGCCTTCACCCTCGGTGACGGGGCGCAGTCTTCGCCTGTGGCGCGAGCGAGACAGTCTTATAGCCCGACAGGTAGCCAACTCCATCCCTGCGGCACCAAGCGCACCGCACCTGCCCCCGCGGCCGAGCACGACTCCCCCACCGCCCTTCAGCGCGGCACACCGGTCCCCATAGGCACACCGGCATCTGCGGCACCTTCCCGAGCTGACGCTTGGGCGCGTATCCCCCAAGCCGATCGGCAGCCGACCACCCCGACCATGATCGAATACTCTGTGTTATCAAGTGACTACTCATCGAAGTTGATGAGATACACGAAGGGAAAGGACCGAACATGACACGGTGCGCTCGGATCGTCCTGACGGCGGCGATGACGGCGATGACCGTGGCCGGGCCGGTGGGCACGGCCACGGCGGCGGTCGCCTCGGGGCACGGCGGGGACGGCGGCATCAGGTGCAACAAGGTGCTCAGCGATCTGATCTCGGTGAACCTTCCGATCCTGAGCCCGGGCTCGCCGGACATCTGCTGACCGGACGGCGCGGGGGACGAACCCGCCGAAAGCGTCCCCCGCGCCTCCGACCGGGGAGCACCGGCGCGGCTTGCGACCGGACCGAGGGCAGGGCGGGCGGGGTGGCCGCGCCCCAGCGCGGACTCAGAGGGAGAGGGCCTCGACGTCGGCCTGCTCGGTCTGCGGGAGCCAGTGCCGCCGCTTGTCGTAGTGGAGCCAGGCGCGCTGGCGGATCGCGGCGTCGACCCTGCGGAGCAGGCCGTCGAGCTCGGGACGGCGCTGCGCCGGGCTCCACAGCAGGGACGACCCGTACAGCGGCGTCGGGTCGACGAGCGGGATCAGCCGCAGGTGCGGTTCGCCGAACGACTCCAGGTGCGCCGGGACGACCGCGGCCTGGTGCGGCTCCTCCCGCAGCAGCCAGGGGATGTGGTACGGGCCGAGGTCGACGCCCCCGAACCGTCCCTCCAACCCGAAGCTCTCGACGAACTGGCGCAGGAAGTCGAGCGATTCGAGGGGGGCCGGGAGCCACAGCGGGGTGCCGCGCAGGTCCCGCGGGGTCAGCCGGGCGTGCCCGGCCAGCGGATGCTCGGTGTTGACGATCACCGCCATGGCGTCGAGCCGGATGAGGCGGCGCGCCAGGGACGAGGTGTCGGCCCCGCGCGACACCCGGCCCAGCGCGACGTCGATCGTGTGGTCGCGCAGGGCGGCGACCGCGTCCGGCAGGTCGCGGCAGACGCCGACCTCCAGCCGCGGCCCCGCCTCGCCCCCGGCGAGGGCGCGGATGGTCGGCGAGGGGAACAGCAGGCTGCCCCAGACGCTCATGCGCAGCGCCCCAACGCTGGACCGGGCGAAGGCGACCGCCTGGTCGCCGGCGAGCAGCAGCCGCCGCGCCGGGTCCAGGAAATGCCGTCCGGCGGTGGTGAGACGGACCCCGCGGGGATCGCGGACGAACAGTTTCACGCCGAGACCGCCCTCCAGCCGCGAGATCCGCGCGGACAGCGCCTGCTGCGAAAGAGAAAGCTCCTTTGCGGCCCGGCCGAAATGCAGGCGATCGGCGGCGGTGACGAAGGCCCGAACGTGGGCTAGATCCAGATCCATGTCTCTCACCTGGCCTGACAAGCCTTCGCTGTCGGACCGCGGGGAGGCCGGCGTGAACGTCCCGGCGCGGACACTGCGGAGGCTGGCCGCCGCGTACGGCACCCCGCTGTACGTCTACGACCTCGACGTGGCGCGGGCGGCGCACGCCGAGCTGGCCGGTTCGCTCCCCTCGGGCAGCCGCCTGTTCTACTCGCTCAAGGCCAACCCGTTCCCGCCGCTGGTGGGCGCGCTGCTCGACGCCGGGGCGCGGGCCGAGGTCTGCTCCCGCGGCGAACTGGACACGGCGCTGGCGGCGGGAGCGGACGCCCGTTCGTGCCTGTACACCGGCCCGGCCAAGACCGAAGCGGAACTCGCGCACGCCCTGGCGCGCGGGGTGCGGCTGTTCTCCGTCGACTCCCCCACCGACCTGGCCCGCCTGGGGCTGTGCGCGCGGCGGGCGGGGGCGCGGGCCAAGGCGATCCTCCGGCTGAACCCGTCGGCGTACCCGCGGGGCGCGGGCCTGGCGATGGGCGGCGCGCCGTCGCAGTTCGGGGCGGACGTCGCGTGGGTGTGCGACCGGCCCGAGCTGTTCGGGGCGGACGGGGTCGAGCTGGTCGGCTACCACGTCTACGTCGGGACGAACGTCGACGACACCGACCGGCTCATGGACTGGTTCGAGCTGGCGGTGGACGCGGTCCGGCAGGCGCAGGAGGCGCTGCGGCTGCGCGTGGAGATCGTCGACTTGGGCGGCGGCTTCGGCCACCCGTACGCGCGGCCCGGCACCCGTCCGGCGTGGCCGGGCCTGGCCGGGCGGCTCGCCGGGCTGCTGGCGCGGCTTCCCGGGGCGGGTTCGGGCGGGCCGGTCGCGGCGTTCGAGTCCGGCCGCTACCTGGCCGGTGGATGCGGCACGCTCGTGCTGGGCGTGCAGGACGTCAAACGCAGCAGGGACACCCGCTTCGTGATCGCCGACGGCGGTGTCAACGTGCTGGGCGGCATGCAGGGGCTGCGCCGCGTCCCGCCGATCATGGCCGAACCGCTGCCGCTGCCGTCGGCCGTGCCGGCCCCAGGCGGCCTGGACCGCGGCGGCGAGGCGGTGCTGGCCGGACCGCTGTGCACGGCGCTGGACCTGCTCAACCAGCGTGCCCGGCTCCCCGGCGCCGCCCCCGGCGGGCTGCTGGCCGTCCCGAACGTGGGCGCGTACGGGCTGACGGCGGCGCTGGTGGCCTTCCTCGGCCGGGACGCGCCCGCCGAGGTGGCCGTCGACGCCGACGGGGTCCGGGCGGCGCTGCGGCTGGAGACGGCGTACCGGCCGCTGCCGGCGGCGCCGCACGGCGTGAACGGCGATTTCACGGGCGAACAGGCCGCGGGCGAACAGGCCGCGGGCGAACAGGTCACGGGCGAACAGGCCGCCGGCGAGAGGGCCACTGGTGAAAGGGCGGAAACGCGATGACAGACCGGCGCGAGGAATTCCTGCGCGTACTGCTCGGCCACCTGGGCGCGGTCCAGGACACCGCGCAGATCAGCCCGACCGCGAACCTGCGGTCGCTCGGGCTCAACTCGATGCGGGCCGTCGACCTGGTGATGGACCTGGAGGACGCGTTCGGGTTCGTCTTCCCCGACTCGGCGTTCACCGACGAGGTGTTCGCGACCGCCGACAGCATCTGGGCGGTCGTGTCCGAGCAGATCTCCCGGCAGGCGTCCGGAGTGCCCGGGCAGGCGCCCGGGCACCTGCCCGAGCGGGCCGAGCCGTGACCGCCCGCCCCGACCTGGCCGGGGCGACCGCGCGGCTCGCCGATCTGGCCGAGGTCATCGACGCCACCGGCGATCCCGACGGCCGCGGCATCGGGGTGCTGCGCGACCACGGGCTGCTCGGCTACACGGTGCCCGCCGACTGCGGCGGCGCGGGCGCGGACACCGCCGCCTTCCTGCACGCCGCGGCGGAGCTGGGCGGGCGGTGCCTGGGCGTGGCGGTGCTGTGGGTCATGCACTGCCAGCAGGTGGCGGTGCTGGACGAGTACGCGCCCGAGCCGCTGCGGTCGCGGGTGCTGCGGTCCGTCGCCGCCGAGCAGACGCTGCTGGCGTCCATCACCACCGAGGCGGGCAAGGGCGGCCACATGCTGACCGCGCTGGCCGCGATCGACGACCGGGACGGCGTCGTCCGGTTCCACCGCGACGCCCCGGTGGTGTCGGGCGGGGCGCAGGCGGGCGCGTTCCTGGTGACGATGCGCCGCGCCGAGGACGGCCCGGCCGACGACGTGGTGCTGGTGCACTGCCCGCGCGAGCTGTCCGACCCCAAGGTGATCGCGCCGCTGCGGATGCTGGGGATGCGCGGCACCTGCAACGTGTCGATGACCGTGGACGTCGAGGTGCCCCGCGACCACGTCATCGAGCCGCCCGGCGGCTTCGCCCGGGTGGCGGCGCGGACGATGGCGCCGCTCGGGCATCTGGGCTGGGCGGCGGCGTGGACGGGCGCGGCCCGCGCCGCGCTGCGGCACGTCGTCGGCCACGTGCGCCGTCCCGCGGGCGGCGGCCCGGCGATCCGCCGCGACGACGACACGCTCGACCGCATCGCGCGGGCCCGCCGCGACCTGGACGTCGCCGAGGCGATGGTGGCCGCGGGGCTGCGCGAGTACGAGGCGCGCACCGGCGCCGGACGCGACCGCCCCGCCTTCCAGATCATGGTCAACAACGTGAAGGTCGTGGCGTCCGAACACTGCTTCGCGGCGGTCGACGGGCTGCTGGAGGTCGCCGGGCTCGGCCTCGGCTACCGGCAGGGCGACGGCCTGGTGCTCGAACGGATCTTCCGGGACCTGCGGTCGGCGAGCCTGATGTACGGCAACCGGCGGCTGCTGCGCGCCAACGGCAGGCTCGGCCTGCTGGACACCGCCGCCTCCTCGTTCGCCGCGTCGGGCCCGCTCGCCCGGGACGAGTGGTGAGGGCGGTGGACGCCAGGATGGAGACGTTCACGGTCTGCCCCGGCCACGCCGACGTGTTCGGCGCGGGGGCGCGCGGCTCCGCGGCGGGCGGCGGCTCCGGCGCGGCGTACCGGGAGACGGTGGCCGAGCACTGCGCGGCGGCCGAGCGGCTCGGCGCGTCGGCCATGCTCATCTACGACTTCTGGCAGTCGCTGGACCCGTGGCTGGCGGGGCAGCTCGTGCTGGCCGCGAGCACGACGCTGGAGCCGGTCGTGGCGGTCAACCCCGCGCTGACGCACCCCGCGACCGCGGCGCGGGCCGTCGCGGGGCTCTGCCATCTGTACGGGCGGCGCGTCAACCTGAACGTCGTCGCGGGCGCGAAGGCGGCGGAGCTGCAAGCCCTCGGCCTGGACCCGGCCCCGGGCGGCAAGTACGAGCGGATGGCCGACTTCATCGACGCGCTGCGGGCCGTGCTGCGCGGCGAGCCGCACTCCGGCCCGTGCTACGCCCTGCGGTCGGCGCCGCCCGAGCCGCCGCCCGACCCCGCGCTGGCGCCGCGCGTGCTGGCGCCCGGGTCGCGCTCTCCCGAGATCGCGGCCGTGCTGCCGCGGCTGGACCGGGCCCTGGTGATGGCCAAGCCCCGCGCGGACATCGCCGCCGAGCACGAGCGGCTGGCGGCGGAGGGCCTGGCGGGCGGGCTCGCCATGATCGTCGGCGTGGTCGCCCGCGACACCGACGAGCGGGCGTGGGACGTCGCGCACCGGCGCTACGCCGCCACCCGCCGCGACGCGCTGACCCGCCGCCTGTTCACCCGGCAGGTCACCTCCTCCCAGCACCGCGCCACCATCGACCTCGCCGAGGCCGGCGACCTGCACGACGAGTGCCTGTGGTACGGGGCGGGCCGCATCGGCATCGACTGCCCGAAGCTCGTCGGGTCCTACAAGACGGTGGCGGCGGCGCTGGACGCCTACCGGGAGCTGGGCGTGCGCACCGTCGTGCTCGACCTGCCGTACGAACCGGCCGAGTACGAGCACGTCGCGAGGGTGCTGGAGACGTGACGGCGACGGCCGGTCCCGGGCGCCCGCGGCCGCGGGCGGTGCCGCTGCCCGACGTGGCGGCGGTGGTGCTGCTGCGCCCGTCCGGCGCCGACGGCGGGGACGGGCCGCTGCCGCCGGTCCTGCGGGCGGCGGTGGAACGGCTCGGGCTGCGCGCTCCCCGCCTGGTGCGGCGCGAACCTTCCGGCCGCCCGTACCTGGCCCATCCGGACGGGCGCCGCTGGGAGGTGGACTTCAACATCTCCCACAGCGGCGGGCTCGTCGGCGTCGCGGTCGGCGTCGGCGGCCGGCTCGGGCTGGACGTCCAGGAGGCGCCCGGGCCCGGCTGGGAGCGCATCGCCCGGCGCTGGCTGCATCCCCGGGAGCGGCGGCGGATCGACGCGCTGCCGCCCGCCGGGGCGTGCCGCGAGTTCACGCGGGTGTGGGCGGTGCGGGAGGCGCGCTGCAAGGCCACCGGGCGGGGCCTGGCGGGCTTCCGGTCGCCCGGCGCGGTGGCGGATGCGGCCTGCGGGCACCTGGACGGGGTGGCCTGGCGGGAGCTGCCCGTCCCGGACGGCTACGCGGCGGCGCTGGCCTTCGCGGGCGGGCGCGGGCGGGACTGGCTGGTCCGCCCGGTCGTCATCGTCCACGCCGATTCCGGCATGCCGGTCCAGGAGGTCCGATGCACGAGATGACGCGGCCCGCCGGCACCGGGGAGGTGCGCGGCGACCTGCTGTCGTGCTACAGCACCGCGACGGCGGGCCTGCTGCGCGCGATCGGCGTGCCCGACGTCCTGGTGTTCGGGACGCAGCTGTTCCTCGGCGTCCGGCGCTCGGGAACGCTGATGGAGTTCCTCCACTACCACACGCCGCTCACCGGCGACGGCGAGCTGTACCGCGTGGACCTGCGGCGCCGGGGCGCCGCCGCGCCCGAGGAGGCGGCGGAGGGGATCGTCCGCCACGCGTGCGAGACGGGCGCGGCGATCGTCACCGGCCGCACCACGCACCTGCCCTGGATCGAGACCGGCGGCGCCGAGCCCGCGCCGCACTGGTTCCTGGTCAGGCCGGGGGCGCCGGGCATGGTGGAGGTCGACGACCGGTTCCTGTGGACCGACGACGCCGGGCTGCACCCGGGGTTCGTCGGCAGCGTGCCCGCCGCCGAGATCGGCGCGTACGCGTGGTCTCCCCCGCCGCCGAGCCCCGAGCAGGCCAGCCGTGAACGCTGGGCGCTCGGCGACCGCCGGGACCGGCCGCCGTGGTCGCCGCGGCGGCCGTGGCAGTGGCTGGAGCTCACCGGACGCCGGGTCCCCGAGGCCGCCGGGTTCGCCGCCGTCATGCTCGCCCGCAGCGCGACCGCGCGGATCGCCGACCCCGAGGTGGCGGCGCACGGCTGGGCGTGCGGGCGGGCGGCCTTCGACGTGCTGCGGGAGTGGCTGGGCAGGGGCCTGGCCGACCCGGCGACCTACCGGCACAACAACGACTTCTGGGTCGCCGCCCGCAACCGGAAGATGGTCGCGGCGTCGCTTCGCCACGCCCGCCTCCCCGGGCGGGGCGTCGGCGCGCTGGAGGAGCTGAGCGACTGGGTGGGCGCCACGCTCGTCCCCGCGTGGACCCTGCTGGTGCGCGCGCTGCACTACAACGCGCGGCGCGTCGCCACCGGGGGCCGCCCCCGCCCGGACGCGCTGACCGCGCTGAACGCCGTCGCCGACCTGGAAGACGACTTCCGCACCCGCCTCGGCGACGTCCTCTAGCCGCCCGCGGGGTCTGGTCCTGATGATCGAAGTCCCGCACAGTTGACGCATGACGTCGTTGGAGGACGCGCCGCGCGCGACGTACCGGGACGTGCTGGCCGAGCCCCGCTTCCGCGTGCTGTTCGGGGCGCGCTGCCTGTGGATCGCGGGCAGCGTGCTGCGGACGGTCGGGCTGTCGGTGCTGGTGTACGGGCGGACCGGCTCACCGCTGCTGGCCGGGCTGGCGTTCGGGGCCGGCTGGCTGCCGCAGGTCGCCGGCGGGCTGCTGCTCGGCGCGCTGGCCGACCGGCTGCGGCCCCGGCCGCTGGTCGTCGGCGCGTACGCGGCCGGTGCGGCGGCGACGGCGGTTCCGGCGCTGCCGGGCACACCGGTCGCGGTGTCCCTGCTGCTGGTGGCGGCGGTCTCCGTGGTCACCCCGGTGGTGTCGGGCGCGTTCAACCGGCTGATCAGCGAGGTGCTCAGCGGCGACGCCTACGTGCTGGGCCGCTCCCTGACCCTGATCGCGGCCTCGGCCGCGCAGGTGCTGGGGCTGGCGTTCGGGGGGATCGTCATCGCCGCGCTCGGCGCCCGCTCCGCGCTGCTCGTCGCGACGGCCGCCTTCGTGCTGGCCGCGGCGCTCACCCGGGCCCGGCTGCCCGACCTGCCCGCCGCGCCGCGCGCCGAGGGGATGCCCGGGTCCGTGCTGCGGGAGAGCTGGTCCGGCAGCCGCGACCTGCTCGCCGACCCGGTCGTGCGGGCCCTGCTGCTGGCGCAGTGGCTGCCCCTGGTGTTCGCCTCGGGCGCCGAGGGGCTGCTCGTGCCGTACGCGGCGGTGCGCGGGTTCCCCGAGGGCGCGGGGGCGCTGCTGCTGGCGTGCTCGCCCGCGGGGATGCTGGTGGGCAACCTGGCCGCCGGGCGGGGGTTGGGGCCGCGGGCGCGCGAGCGCATGGTCGTGCCGCTGCTGGTCCTGCTCGGCCTGCCGCTGCTGGGGCCGGCGCTGCCCGTCCCGCTGGCGGTCCTGGTCGTGCTGCAGTTCGCCGCCGGGGCCGGGTACGCCTACGAGCTGGGCATCCAGCGGCGGTTCGTCGACGCGGTGCCCGACGGCGCGCGGGGGCACGCGTTCGGGCTGGCCTCGACCGGGATGATGACGTTCCAGGGCCTGGGGCCGGTGCTGTCCGGCGCCGTCGCGGAATTCCTGCCGGTCGGCTGGACCATCGCGCTGTGCGGCGCGGCGATCGTGCTGACCGCGCTGCTGCTGCGCGGCGGGCTCGCCCGCGCGCGCCGCCTCGACGACCGGCAGGACGACCGGCAGGACGACCGGCGGGGTGACCGGCGGGGTGACCGGCGGAAGGGCCGGCAGGGTGATCGGCGGTAGCGGCGGGCGGGGCCCGCGGGTTCAGGGCGCGCAGGGGTCGGAGGGCCGCTCCCAGCAGGTGAGCCGCCGCCCGGCCCGCACCCACATGCGGATGCGGCCGTCGGAGGCGATGTGCAGCGTGCGCTCCTCGCTCCAGCCGCGCAGCCGGAACTCCCCCGCGCCCAGGTGGACGAGCCCGAAGGCCGGCTCGCCGGCGACCTCCAGCACCGGTTCGCCGTCCACGATCACGATCTGCGCGGGCAGGTCCGGTCCGGAGGAGACCTCGTCCTCGGACCAGTCGCGGAACGCGGCGGGCAGCATGAAGCGGCGGCGCAGCCCGGCCAGCTCCCGCTCCGGCAGCGGCACGGGCGGACGGGCGAACAGCACCTCGCCGATCGGCAGCCGGTCGCGGACGTCGGCCGGGAACAGGCGCAGCAGCTCCGGCGTGACGAGCGTGTCCAGGACGAGGTGGATCCTGGCGTCGTCGCCGGTGTTGCGCACCAGGTGGGGGCGGTTGAAGTCGCCGTACCAGAGCCGCCCCGGCTCCCAGTGGTGCGCCGCCCCCTCGATGACCACCACCGCGCCGGGGTTGGTGGTGATGGGCACGTGCAGGCGGAGCGTCCCGTAGGGCAGGCCGATCTTGGAGTCGCGGTGCTCGGGGGACTGCGCGCCCGGTCCCAGCGCCATCAGCCGCACCGCCCGCAGGGGCGCCGGGACGGCCGCCATCACCGCGCCGAGCGCGGGGCAGTCCGCCGCGTGCGGGGTGTCGGCGAACGGCAGCAGCCCGGCGCCGCCCGGGTCGGTGCGGGCCGGATCGCCGCCGGGACTGCGCAGGGGCAGGATCGTCCAGTCCGCGACCGTCGTGGGCATCAGCCCGTTCTGGCCGTAGGGCCGCTGCGCCCGCCAGGCGCGCTCGCGCAGCCGGCGGACCTCCGCCGCCAGCGGTGCCACGTCGAAGCGCAGGTCCAGCGCCGTCACGGCCGGCGCCGCCGTCGCCGTGCCGGTCACGGCCGCCCCGCAACGGCGCGGGCCACCAGCGTGCCGGGGTTGCCGTCCTCTTCGGGACGGTAGGTCGGCGCGTGCAGCACCGAGCCGCCCACCGCCTCGAACCCGGCCGCCTCCAGGTCCTTGAGCACGGGTTCCCTGCGGTGCAGGTTGTGGTCGCGCTCCACCGACTCGGTGGCGATCAGCTCGTCGCCGAGGTAGGTGCGGTAGACGTAGCGCAGCCGCCCGAGGTCGGGGCCGAGTTTGCGGACGGCGGTCGACAGCTCGTACCGGCAGTCGCCCGCGCGCACCTCGCCGCGCACGTGCTCGTCCCACTCGGGCACGGGCTCGTCCAGGACCATGTCCATGGCGAGCAGGCCGCCGTCGACCAGGTGCTCGCGGATCGTGGTGAACAGGCGCAGCCGGGCGTCGACGGGGATGTGCTCCAGCACGCCGCCGAAGCAGACCATGTCGAAGCGCCGGTTCAGCTTGAAGTCCGGGGCGGCGCCGTCCAGGACGGTCACCTTGTCCAGCAGGTCCGGCCGCTGCGCGAGCTTGGACAGCAGCACCGCCCGCATCGTCGCGGACCGTTCCAGGCAGTAGACGCTCGCCGCCCGCTCCGCCACGGCCAGGGTGATCCGGCCCGTGCCGGGTCCCAGCTCCAGCACGTTGGCGCCCTCGGGGACCAGGTCGGCGAAGAAGCCCACCGGCGGCCACCCGTCGGGCCCGGCGGCGGTGCGCAGCAGCTCGTAGTAGCCGGCGGAGAACGCGTACGGCTCAGCGGACATCGATGCTCCCATCGGGGGTCGGGTCGGCGCGGTCAGCGGGGGCGTGGAGTGTCGCGGCGGTCATGCCCGGGGGCCGTCCGCCACGGGAAGCCGGCGGAGCGAGCGCAGCGTCGCCACCGGGACGCGCTCGGGTTCGCCGGCCAGCATCAGCTTCGGGCGGACGGCGAGCAGGGCGGTGAACGCCGCCCGGAACACCAGCCGCGTCAGGGCGGCGCCGAGGCAGACGTGGGCGCCGCGGCCGAGCGCGAGATGCGGGTTGGGGGCGCGGTCGAGCACGATCTCGTCCGGCCGTTCGAACGCCTCGGGGTCCCGGTTGGCCGCGGCGACGAGGGCGATGACCTCCTGCCCCCTGGCCACCTGCCGGCCGCCGAGGGTCAGGTCCGCCGCGGCGATCCGCGTGACGGCCTGCACCGGGCCGTCGTACCTGAGCAGTTCGTCGGCGGCGCGGTCGAGCCCGGCGCGGTCGAGCGGCGCCAGCACGGCCGGCCCGTCCGGGCCGCGCAGCAGGGCCAGCAGCGCGTTGCCCACCGCGGCGGCCACCGAGCCGGAGGTCGACAGGGCCATGAACCGCACCGTGCTCTGGAAGTCGGCCTCGGACACGCCCGCCTCGCCGCACCACCGCGCGAAGGACTGCAGCGGCGACCCCTCGGCGGGCGCGGCGCACCAGTCGGCGACGAGCCGCCCGACGTACTCGCGGGACGGCGCGGTGTCCGCCACCGCCTCCGGCCGCAGCCCGGCGTCCATGAGCCGCTCCAGCGCGACCAGGTGGGGCGCGAAGGTCGCCGGATCGGGTTCGGGCACGCCCAGCGCCAGATGCACGGCCCGCAGGACCAGCGGGCGGATGAAGTCCTCGATCGCGTCGAACGGCTCGCCGCCGCGCGCGGCGAGCAGCTCGGCGGCCCGGTCGGTGAGCGCGGTCTCGGCCTCGGCGCTCTCGACACCGCGCAGGGCCTGGCCGATCGCGCCGCGGAACGCCTGGCTGCGCGGCGGGTCCATGCCCTGCACGCCGGGCGGGGCGGGCTCGTCCGGCCGCACCCGGGACGGGTCGGCGGCGAACAGGCCGCTGTCGCGCAGTACGAACCGGCAGTCTGCGTACCGGGTCACCATCCACGCCCGCAATGGCGCGAACCAATGCACCGGGTCACGTTCCCTGAGCACCGCGTAGGCCGAATAAGGATCTTCCAGAAAATCGGATGAGCGTGGATCGAATAGCGGCTTGCTCGGCATCGGCGACCACCAGAAGACGATCCGGCACCGAAAAAGCGGCGCCGGCGGAATGACGGGTGAATGCCGGGCCCGGACGGCCCGGAGACCATCCGGGCCCGGCCGCTTCCATCACCACAGGTACTTCATGACCAGGCTCCTCTCACAATTGGCAAGATCATTTGATCTTGTCAAGAGTAAGATCCGCGGCCATCCAGCGTCAATTGTCGATACCTGCCAAGGCCGCCCCCCTTTTCTCGGACCCGGCGCGCCCGCACCGCGGCACCGCACCGCTGTGGACACCCTCCGGATCCGGAGTTACAGTGACGCGGGGCCCGCCGGCACTTATCCGGAACAACTTCTTCGGGGAGCCGCGCTTTGAACGACCCTTCTTCTTCGCTGCCCGTTTTTCCGATGCCGCGGCGCTGCCCTTTTTCGCCGCCGCCGGAATACCGGCGGCTGCGCGCGGCGGGGCCGCTGGCGCGGGTGTCCTTCCTGGGCCGCCCGGTGTGGGTGGTGACACGGCAGGCGGAGGCGCGGCGGCTGCTGACCGACCCGCGCTTCAGCACCGACCCGACCACGCCCGGGCATCCGCTGGCCGGTTTCGCCGGCTCGGCCGACGAGCAGGCCGGCCAGTTCCTGGACATGGATCCGCCCGAGCACGGCCGCTACCGCCGGATGGTGATCCCCGATTTCAGCGTCAAGGGCGTCCGGCGGCTGCGGCCGCGGATCCGGCAGGTGGTCGACGAGCTGATCGACGACATGCTCCGCGCCGACGGGGCCGACCTGGTCAGCGCGTTCGGGCTGCCGCTGGCCGCCCAGATGATCTGCCAGATCCTCGGGGTGCCGTACGAGGACCGCGACTACTTCCACCAGTGCACCCGCCGGATCGCCGAGGCGTCCGGCGAGGGCGCCGAACAGGAGGCGGGCGCCGCCCGCACCGAGCTGATCACCTACCTCGGCGCACTGGTCGACCGCGCGGCGCGCCGCGGCGGCGACGGCATCGTCGGCCGCCTGGTCGCCACCCGGCTGGCGACCGGCGAGCTGTCGCGCGACGAGGTGGTCGGCATCGCGTTCCTGCTGCTGGTGGCGGGCCACCAGACCACCGCCAACATGCTTCCGCTCGGCGTGTTCACGCTGCTGAGCCATCCCGAGCAGCTCGCCGAGCTCACCGCCGACCCCGGGCTGTGGCCCGGGGCCGTGGAGGAGCTGCTGCGCTTCCACTCGGTCGTGGACTGGGCCGCCTTCGACCGGGTCGCCACCGAGGACGTCGAGCTCGGCGGCGAGGTGGTCCGCGCGGGCGAGGCGATCTTCGTCCTCGGCGCGTCCGCCAACCGCGACGAACGCGTCTACGAGCGGCCCGACGAGTTCGACGTGCGCCGCGGCACCCGGCACCATCTGGCGTTCGGGTACGGCTTCCACCAGTGCCTCGGGCAGCACCTGGCCCGGGCCGAACTGGAGATCGGCCTGCGCACGCTGTTCGAGCGCATCCCCTCCATCCGTCTGGCCGTCGGTGCGGACGAGCTGCCGTTCAAGTACGCCAACCGCACCTTCGGCCTCTACCGTCTCCCGGTGATGTGGTGATGTCGATCTCCGCCGACCGCGACCGGTGCATCGGCTCCGGCCAGTGCGTGCTGTCCGCCCCGCACGTCTTCGACTCCGACGACGACGGCCTCGTCGTCGTGGTGGACCCCGACCGCACCGGCGACCGGGCCGTGCGGGAGGCCGCCGTGCTGTGCCCGGTCGGCGCCATCACGGTCGCCGCGGAGGGCTGACGCGGGCCCCGCGGCCGGCCCGCACGGGGGCCCGGTGAGAATGGGACCGTCCGTGGGGGTCTGCGCTATGGAGCACGGCGGTGCCGGCTCCGGTGAGGGGAGCGATGGCGCGCAGCGCGGTGGTCGTCGGGGGCGGGATCGGCGGGCTGGCGGCGGCGGTGGCCCTGTGCCGCCGCGGCTGGCGGGTGCGGGTCTGCGAGCGGGCGGCGCAGTTCACCGAGGTCGGCGCCGGGATCAGCCTGTGGCCGAACGCGCTGCGGGCCCTCGCGGCGCTCGACCTGGCGGACCGGGTCCGCGGCATCGGGGCGGTCGAGAGCGCCGGGAGCCTGCGCGACCGCTCGGGGCGCCGGCTGTCGCAGGTCGACAACGCCGAGCTGGAACGCCGGTACGGGTTCCCGGTGCTGATGGTGCACCGCGCCGACCTGGTGGACGTCCTGGCCGACGCGCTGCCGCGGGAGGCGCTGCTGCCGTCCACCACCGTGACCGGGATACGCGCCGACGGCGACGCGGTGGTGGTCGAGCACGGCGCCGGCGAGCTGCGGGCCGACCTGGTGGTCGGCGCCGACGGCCTGCGCAGCTCCGTGCGCCGCCTGCACTGGCCGGAGGCGCGGGCGCCCCGGTACGCGGGGTTCACCGCCTGGCGGATGATCGTGCCGCCGCTGCCCGAGCCGGTCGCCGGCGGCGGGGAGACGTGGGGACGCGGCGAACTGTTCGGCTTCGCCGCGATGACCGGCGGCAGGACCTACTGCTTCGCCGCCGCGGCGGTGCCGCCGGGCGGGGCCGCCCCGGACGGGGAGGCCGCGGAGCTGCGGCGCCGGTTCGCGCAGTGGCCCGACCCGATTCCGCGGCTGCTCGCCGCCGCGCCGGAGGACGGCGTGCTGCGGCACGACATCTACGCGCTGCCGCCGCTGCCCTGCTACGCCAAGGGCCGGGTCGCCCTGCTCGGCGACGCGGCCCACGCGATGACGCCGAACCTGGGGCAGGGCGCCTGCCAGGCCCTGGAGGACGCCGTCGTGCTGGCCGACTGCCTCGACCAGGCCGGCGACGTCGGCTCGGCGCTGGCCGACTACGACCGGCGGCGCAGGCCCCGCACCCAGCGCGTGGCGCGCCGCTCCGCGCGGATGGCGGCGCTGAGCCTGGCGAAGTGGCCGCCGGCCGCGGCGGCGCGGAACCTGGGCGTGCGGCTGGCGCCCGGCACGGCGGCCGTGCGCGCCATGGCGCCCGTCCTCGGCCGGCGGCCGTGACGGCGGCGGCCGTCGGGTCAGGTCTTGAGCGTCCGGTCAGGTCTTGAGCGGGTCGTGTCCCCAGTTCATCAGAGAGTGCCGCCAGCGGGTGTCGCGGACGTCGCCGTCGGGGCGCTGCGCCAGGTGCCGCCGGATGTAGCCGACGACCTTGCGCATGTGCGCGCGGTCGTCGGCGGACAGGCGGCGGGTGTTCGTCCGCAGCAGCGCGACGATCCGGCGGCCCGACTCGTGGCCCGTGGACTCGCCGCCGCCGGAATGCTGCCCGGCCGCCTTGGACTCCTCGGTCTCCAGCCAGCGCTCCAGCTCGGCGGGGGTGAGGTTGACCAGGTCGCGGAACCGCTCGGCGATCTGCTCGTCGTCCTCGCCCGGCACGCTTCAGTCCTCCTTGTCCAGCGCGCCGGGCTTGTGCACGGCCCTGCCGCCGGACTTGTCGCTGCGGACCTCGTACTGCGGCTCGTCCGGCGACGCCGCGACCGTCCGGCCGGCCGCCTCGGTCCGTTCGGTGATCTCGCGCTCGACCTCGCCATGGGCCTCGCCGCCGTGGCTGCGCCAGGAGACCCGGTCGCCCTTGCGCAGCCGGTCGTCCTCGGCCATGGTGCCCTCCCCCGGTCCTGTTTCGCCTGCCGGGGTCCCATACCCTCAGGTCGGCGGCGAACGCACCGGGCGGCGGGCAGGCGGCCGCGGCCGCCAGCGGTCGCCGACGGCGGCCTTATATCTTCGTGAACTCCCTACAACAGCCCCGAAGTTCTCATAAGGTTCCGCAGGTGTTGATCTTGACTGGACGGTTCGGCGACCGCGGTGCGGCGGCGGCCGCGGGCGGTCGCCGCGGCCGGGTCACCGGGTTGCTGGGGCTCGGCCTCCTCGGGATCGGCGCGGCGGTGTTCGCCGCGGGCATGGCGGCGGGGCCGTCCGGGCTGGTGGCGCACTGGGGGCCCGACGGCCCGTTCCTGCACTGGGCGGCCGAGCCGTCCCGGAGCACGGTCACCTTGATGGGCCGCGGCGCCGCCCTCTGCGCCGGGCTCGGTGTCGTGCTGGTGCTGTGGGCGCTGAGACGGGGATGGAGCGGCGTCCGCCCCCGGGTGCTGCTGCTGGCGGGCGCGCTCACCGCGGTCCTGTTCGCCCTGCTGCCGCCGTCCGGCTCCATCGACATCCTCAACTACGCCATCTACGGCCGCATCACCGACCTCGGGCTCGACCCGTATGTGACGACGCCGAACGAGCTGCGCAGCACCGGCGACCCCGTGGGGCTGCTGCGGCCCCGGGCATGGGCGAAGCAGCCGACGGTGTACGGGCCGGTCGCCACCGCCGCGCACGCGCTGGCCGCCCATCTCGGCGGCGCGTCCATGGGCTGGATCGTCTTCTGGCTGAAGATCGGCCACCTCGTGGCGTTCCTGGCGACCGCGGTGATGATCGACCGGCTCAGCGGCCCCGAGCCCGCCGCCCGCGTCCGGGCGGCGGTGCTGTGGACGGCCAATCCGCTGGCGCTGTTCTGGATGGTCGCCAGCGGCCACGTCGACGTGCTGGCGGCGGCGCTGCTGACCGGCGCCGTCCTCCTGCTGGCCGGGCGGGTGCGCGCCGGCGGGGCCGAGCTCGGCCGCGGGCTGGCCGCGGGCGCCCTGGCCGGAGCCGCGGTCGCCGCCAAGGTGACGTTCCTGTTCCCGGTGCTCGGGCTGGCGCTGGCGTGCCTGCGGCGGCCCCGGGCGGTGGCGGCCGGGGCGCTCGGCGCCGCCGCCACCGTCGCGATCGGCTACCTCGCCGCCGGACGCACGGCGATCGCGTCGCTGACCCAGCGGATGGCCCACGACAGCGACCTGTTCCTGCCGATCCCCGGGCTGCTGCGGGACCGCCCCACCGTCTACAGCGCGACGATCCTGCTGAGCACCCTGGCGACCGCCGCCGTGCTCTGGTGGCGGCTGCACCGCGACACCCCGCCGGCCGCCGGGCGGGACCTGCCGCTGGACGCGCGGCCGCTGATCGCGTTCGCCATCGCCTGCGTGGTGATGTCGCCCGTCCAGTACCCCTGGTACGACGCGGCCTTCCTGCCGCTGCTGGTCCTGCTGCCGCTCACGCGCTTCGACGAGGCGCTGGTGGTGCGCGGCGCGGTGCTCAGCGCCGTGCTCCTGCCGGGCATCGGCACCCCGCCCTCCCAGTACGAGGCGGCGCGCGTCGCCGTCCTGCTCTTCTCGGCCGCCCTGGCGGTCTTGTGCCTGTTCACCGTCAGGCCGCGCACCCCTGCCCCCGCGGACCGGGTGCCCGGGACGGGGGCGCGCGGTTGGCAGGCGCACAGGGGGTAGGGGTCCTGGCGACGGCATGAGAGCCGCCGGGCTTCCGCCGCCGGATGCCGGGAGCCTCCGGCGGCGGAGAGAATCGGGGTACGGCCATGCCAGGCAACAAGGGCGTCGTGTACGCCAAGCCGGGTCAGGTGGAAGTGCACGCCACCGAGTACCCGACGTTGGAGCTGAAGGACGGGCCCGGCGTCAACCCGGCCAACGTGGGCCGCAGGACGCCGCACGGGGCGATCGTCAAGTGCGTCGCGACCAACATCTGCGGCAGCGACCAGCACATGGTGCGCGGCCGCACCACCGCGCCGGCGGGGCTGGTGCTCGGCCACGAGATCACCGGCGAGGTCGTCGAGACCGGGCCGGACGTGGAGTTCATCAAGGTCGGTGACCTGTGCTCGGTGCCCTTCAACATCTCCTGCGGCAGGTGCCGCAACTGCAAGGAGGGCAAGACGGGGATCTGCCTCAACGTCAACCCCGACCAGCCCGGGTCGGCGTACGGGTACGTCGACATGGGCGGGTGGGTCGGCGGCCAGGCCGAGTACGTGCTGGTCCCCTACGCCGACTGGAACCTGCTGAGGTTCCCCGACCGGGACCAGGCCATGGAGAAGATCCTGGACCTGGCGATGCTGGCGGACATCTTCCCGACCGGCTACCACGGCTGCGTCACCGCCGGCGTCACCACCGGTTCGACGGTCTACATCGCCGGCGCCGGGCCGGTCGGGCTGGCCGCGGCCACGTCCGCCCTGCTGCTGGGCGCCGCCGCGGTCATCGTCGGCGATCTGAACGAGGAGCGGCTCGCCCAGGCGCGCCGCTTCGGCTGCGAGACGGTGGACGTCTCGCGGGGCGATCCGCGGGACCAGATCGAGCAGATCCTGGGGACGCCGGAGGTGGACTGCGGTGTCGACGCGGTCGGGTTCGAGGCGCGCGGGCACGGCGCCGAGGCGCAGGCGGAGCACCCGGCGGCCGTGCTGAACACGCTGATGGAGATCGTCCGCGCGGGCGGCGCCGTGGGTGTCCCCGGCCTGTACGTCACCGGCGATCCGGGGGCGTCCGACGAGGCCGCCAAGGTCGGGTCGCTGTCGGTCCGGCTGGGGCTGGGCTGGGCCAAGTCGCTGTCGTTCGCCACCGGCCAGTGCCCGGTGATGCGCTACCACCGCCGGCTGATGGCGGCGATCCTGCACGACCGCGTGTCGATCGCCGAGAACGTCAACGCCACGGTGATACCGCTGGACCGGGCGCCCGAGGGGTACCGGGAGTTCGACCGGGGCGCCGCGCGCAAGTACGTCCTCGACCCGCACGGGCTGCTCGCCGCCGCGGCCTGACGGCGACCTGCTCTTCGGGCAACACGGACACCGCGGGTCTTACTAGGATGCTTCCCGTGAACGGAGATCAAGACGGCCGGGATGGGCATCCTTCCAGCGACGTGGAACCCACGGCGCCCATCAGGCCGCCGGCCGCGGCACTGGTCGACGAGGCCGACCTGGCGGCGGAGGCGGCCCCGGCGGGCGTGATCCCCGAGGAGCGCGCAGGCCGGCACTGCGTGTACTGCGGACGGCCGGTGCCGGCCGAAGCGGGCCCGGACGCCCTGTTCTGCGGCGACGCCCACCGCGTCGCCTACACCGGGGAGGCGGCGGCCCGCGGCGACGAGGCCGCGCCGGTCCGCGCGCTGGCCCAGGACGTCGACCGGCTGGCGGCGCTGGTGACCCAGCTCGCCGACACCGCCGCCGTGCTGGGCGAGCGGCTGGACGACGAGGTGCGCGGTGTCATCGGCAGCGTGGAGGAGGCGCTGGCCGAGGCGGGCAGCGCCCGGCGGGCGGCCGCCGAGGCCGACGACCGCGCCGAGCTGGCCGCGGCGCGCGCCGAGGCGGCCCGGCAGGAGGCCGCCGACGCGATCGAGGAGCTGCGCCAGGGCATGGCGGCCGCCAAGGCGAGCGTCACCGCCGCCCAGAACAGCGAGGCCAACGCGTGGAAGGAGGCCGGCGCCGCGCAGCAGGCCCGGGCCGCCGCCGCGAACGAGGCCGCGCACGCCGAGGGGCTGCGCAAACGCGCCGAGGCGGCGTGGAACGCCGAGCGGCAGGCCCGCGCCCAGCTCGAGAGCGAACGCGAGGACCTGCTGGCGCAGCTGGCCACCGAGCAGAGCGCGCTGGCCATGACGCGCGCCGAGCTGGAGGACGCGCGCGCCGAGGCCGACGACGCCTTCGCCCGGCTCGAGGCGGCCGCCAAGACCGAGCGGGACCTGCGGGCCGAGCTGGCCGCCGCGCAGAGCGACATCCAGCGGCTGACCGTCGAGCTGGACGCCGCCGCCGTCCGCGCCGCCGAGCAGGCCGCCGGCCCCGACGGCGCCGAGCAGCTCGCCGACGCCGCCATCGCCCGCCTCGACGACGCGCAGGCCCACGACGACCGCGCCGAGCAGCGCGCGGACGCCGCCGTCGAGCGCGCCGACCGGGACGCCGCCGCCCTGCGCGCCCTGCAGGACACCCTGCGCTCGGCGCTGGACCTGCCCTCGGTGGAGGACATCGGCGACGGCCAGGGGGTCCGGTTCGGCGGGCCCGGCGAGGCGGGCGCGGTGCTCGCCCTGCCCGGCGGCCTGATCGGGCTGGACGGCGTGCCCGACGTCCTGGACGGCGAGACGGCGGCGCGGTTCGCGCGGGCGGTGTTGGCCGTGCGCGTCCACCAGGCCACCCGGCGCCCGCACCCGGACGACGAGCCCGCCGCCCGCGACGGCGATCAGGAGGACGGCGGGGCGGACTGACCTTCCGCGCCGCCGCGGGCCCACAGGCGGCGGTAGAGGCCGTCGGTGCGCACCAGCTCGCGGTGCGTGCCGCGCTGCACGACCCGCCCCCGGTCGAGGACGACGATCTCGTCCACGGCGTCCAGGCCGGTCAGATCGTGGGTGATCAGCAGGGTGGTCCGGCCGCGGGTGACGCGCAGCAGGTCGGCGGTCAGGGCCGCGCGGGCCGCCGGGTCCAGGTGGGCCGTCGGTTCGTCGAGCACCAGCAGCGCCGGATCGGCCAGCAGCGCGCGGGCCAGCGCCAGACGCTGCCGTTCGCCGCCGGACAGGCGGGCGCCGTGCACGCCGACCGGGGTGTCCCAGCCCTGGGGCAGGGAGCGGATCCACGGCAGCAGGCGGGCGGCGTCGGCGGCCGCGGCGAGCTCGTCGTCGCTCGCGCCGGGACGCGCCAGCCGCAGGTTCTCCCGGAGGGTGCTGTCGAAGACGTGCGGGTGCTGCGGGCAGCCGCCGATCACCCGGCGCACGTCGTCGGCGGCGTAGTCGGCCAGGTCGCGGCCGTTCAGGGTGGCCTGCCCGTGCTGGGCGTCGACGAAGCGCAGCAGCAGCGCCGCGACGGTGCTCTTGCCCGCGCCGCTGGGGCCGACCAGGGCGACGCGGCGGCCGGGCTCCAGGTCGAGGTCGACGCCGTCCAGCGCCCAGGGCTCGTCCGGCCCGTACCGGACGCGGACGCCGCGCAGCCGCACGGTCACCGGGGGTTCGGGCGGCGGCAGCGGGCGGGACGGCTCGCGCACGGGGTCGGGGGCGTCCAGCACGCGGGTGATCCGGCGGGCGGACGAGCCGGTCTCGGCCAGCCGCGCCGCCGCCGCGGGCAGCGGCGCCACGGCCTCGAACGCGGCCAGCGCGGTGAGGGCGAGCACGGCCAGCGGGACCCGGCCCAGGTCTCCGTCCTCGACGGCCGCCACGCCCAGCAGCAGCACCGCCCACACGGTCAGTCCGGTGACGGCGGTCCCGAGCCCGGCGCCCAGCGCCAGCGCGAACGCGTTGCGCCGGGTCTGCCGGGTGAGGTCGCGGTCGGCGGCGGCGAGGGAGGCGATCGCGCGGTCCCGGGCGCCGAAGGCGATCAGGTCGGGGGCTCCGGACAGGGCGTCGACGACGCTGGTGGTGAGGCGCCCCCGGGCGGCGGCGGCGCGGTGCGCGGCGCGGCGGGCGACCAGCACCGAGCACAGGGGGACCAGCACGCCCGCGGACAGCAGCCCGGCGACCAGCGCGGCGGCCGGCGGGGCCAGCAGGAACGCGC
>NZ_BAABDO010000028.1:0-66518 GCF_039539665.1 Actinomadura keratinilytica | reverse complement strand
GACGGCTGCGGCTGCTCGGACAGCACCGGCGGCTCGCCGAACGGGGCGATCCCCTCCGCGCGCGGCGCCGCGGCCCGGGACGCGGCGGAGATGAGGTCGCTGATGTCCGGAGTGGTGACCGTGGGGTCGCCCGCCGCCGGGGAGGCGGGGGCCGCGGGAGCCTCCTGCGGGGCGGGCGGCTGCGGCGGCGCGGCCGGAGAGGCGGGCGCCTCGGCCGATACGGCGGGGGCGTCGGCCGGAGCGGCAGGGGGCTCGGCCGGGGCAGCGGGCGGTTCGGCCGGTGCGGCGGGGGGCGCGGCCGGTGCGGGTGCGGCCCCGGCGGAGCCGCTGAGGGTGCGGACCTGCTCGCCCGGCAGGGACGCGTCGATGGGCGTGCCCGGGTTGAGCACGAGGGTCCACTCGGCGTCCGGCCACGCCGACACCATGTCCTGGAAGCTCGGCATCACGAAACGCGAGGAGCCGAGCGCCTCGGTCATCCACTTCAGCGACGTGAAGACCTGCACGGACACGGTGCCGTGCACCCGAACCGGACCCCACGGGAACTCCGGGTCGTCCGGCGTGATGCCCCACGGCGTGTCCGGCTCGGCGGGCACCAGCACCTGCGCGCCCAGCAGGATCTTGAAGAACGCGTCGGTGTCGCGCCGCGTCGCGGCCTCGAACAGCCCCCGCTCCACGTCGTTCTGCGGCTCGAAGTCCTCCGCCAGGCGCCGGGCCGCGCGCTGGTCGGCCCACCGCGCCAGCCCGGGAAGCTGCTGGGCCACGACGGTGCCGCCGGCGGGGGACCCCGAGTTGACCGCCAGCGCGTGGCTCTGGTCGGGCCAGTAGCGCAGCAGCGTGGTGAACGGCAGACGGATGAACTCCCGGCCGAACCCCAGCGGCTCGGCGGCCTCCATCAGCCGTTCCGGCGAGGTGAACACCGGGACGACCGGGGCGCCGTCGACCTCCCGCACCAGCCAGGGGAAGTCGGGCCGCCCGGGACGCAGCGAGTAGTCCATATCGTCCGGGACGGGCATCAGCAGCTCGGCGTCGGCCAGCGTCTGCAGGAACAGGTCGTGGTCGTTGCCGGCGGCGGCGCGCAGCAGCTCCCGTTCGACGTCGTTGGCGGGGCGGAACTCCGAGCGGCGCTCCTGGGGCGGCGGCAGGTCGCGGTGCTGGTCCTGCAGCTCCTCCCAGGGCGCGGACTCGGCGGCCGGCTCGGCGGCGGCCGCGCCCTGCGGGCCGTCGGTGATCGCGGGCACGTCCACGAGGGTGTCGTCCGGCGACGGCCGGCGCTCCGGAGCGCGGGCGACGAGCCGGTCGCCCGGGGCGGGCAGGTTCGCGGGGGACGCCGGGGACTCGGCGCCGTCCGGCGCGACCTGCTCCGAAGCCGCGGCGGGGGCCTCCCCGGCGACCGGCTCGCGCGGCGCGGGCGGGACGTTCGGAATCTGCGCGGGCGGCTCCACCGGACGGGCGGCCGCCGGTTCGACGGGCGGTTCGACGGGCGGCCCGGCGGGCGGCGGGGTGCAGGCGATCGCGGGCGGGCCGGGCGTGCTCGCCCCGCTCGACCCCGCCGAGGCCGTCGCCGCCCTGCCGGTGCCGCGGGTGGCCGACAACGATCCGGCGTCGGCGTTCCTGGCCGGGCTCACCTCCCGCGACCCCGACTCCCTCGCCGCCGCGCTGGCCGCCTCGCCGCTGCCCTCGGTGGAGGTCGATCTGGCGCTGGCCCGGGTGCGGATCGAACGGGGCCACCTGGCGGACGCGGCCGGGCTGCTGCACCGCGTCGCCGACCGGCACCCCGACGACTGGCGCGTCGACTGGTACCGGGGGACGCTCGCGCTGGCGGGCGGGCAGTGGGCGCCGGCCCGCCGGATCTTCGACGAGCTGTACGACCTGATGCCCGGCGAGACCGCGCCCAAGCTGGCGCTGGCGTTCTGCGAGGAGTGCGACGGCCGCTGGGAGCCCGCCGCCCGCTTCTACGAGACGGTCTGGCGCACCGACCCCACGTACGTCAGCGCCGCGTTCGGCCTGGCCCGCGTGCGGCTGGCCACCGGCGACCGGGCGGGCGCCGAACGCGTCCTCGACTCGGTGCCGCCGGTGTCCAGCCACTACCTGGCCGCGCAGCTGGCGGCCGTGGCGACCGCGGTGCGGGGGCGGCGCGTCGAGGAGCTGACCGCCGACGTCCTGACCGGGGCGGCGCGGCGGCTGCAGGCCCTGCGGCTGGACACCGAACGGCACGCCCGGTTCGCCGCCGAGGTGCTGGAGGCCGCGCTGACCTGGGTGCGCACCACCACCGCCCCGAGCGGTGCGACCGCCGAGGTGCTCGGCACCCCGCTGGTGGAGTCCCGGCTGCGCCGCAGGCTGGAGGAGACCTACCGCACGCTGGCCAAGCTGGCGGACGGCGCCGAGGACCGGCACGAGCTGGTCCGCCGGGCCAACGCCGTCCGCCCGATGACCCTGCTTTGATGCCGCTGTGACGACGTACGCGGACAGGCAGGCGGGCGACAGGACGGGCGGCGCGGCGGCGTGCGCCCGGTGCGGCGAGCCGCTCGCCGAGGACGACCGCTTCTGCGAGGCGTGCGGCACCCCCAGCCCCGCCTACGCCGCCGCGGCCCAGGCCCCGGAGATCGCCGTGCCGCAGGCGCGCTACCCGGTGCGGGTGCGGCCGGACGAACCGTCGGTGTCGGCCGTCCGCCGCGCCCGCCGCACGCCCGACAAGCCGTCCTGCGGCGACTGCGGGGCGACCGCGGTCGGCGAGGACGGCTTCTGCGAGGTGTGCGGCCTGCGCCAGCCCGGCGACCGGGACCACGTCCAGATCGAGCTGTCCGCCGACGGCGGTCCGCCGGGCGAGCCGAGGCCCGCGCAGGCCGCCGGCGTCAGCGACCGGGGCCTGCGGCGCGCCCGCAACGAGGACGCCGTGGCGATGATCTCGTTGCCGAAGGCGGTGTGCGCGGTGGTGTGCGACGGCGTCGCGACCGTCCCGGGGTCGGAGGAGGCCGCCCGTCTGGCCTCCGACACGGGGGTGGCCGTGCTCGCCCGCGCCCTGTCGGCGGGCGTCGCGCCCGTCACCGCCACCCGCACCGCGATCGCCGCGGCGGGCCGGGCCGTCGCGCGGCTCGGCGAGACCGGCGGCGGACGGTCCGACGACGCGCCCGCCTGCACCTACGTGTCGGCCGTGGTGACCGCCGAGGACATCACGGTCGGGTGGGTCGGCGACAGCCGCGCCTACTGGCTGGCCGGGCCGTCCGGCGGGGCGCGCCCGTCCGCGCTGCTGACCACGGACGACTCGTGGGCGGTGCAGATGGTGTCGCGCAACGCGATGAGCAGGGCCGCCGCCCACGCCGACCCCCGCGCGCACCAGCTGACCGGATGGCTCGGCGCGGCCGCGTCCCCCGATCCGCACGACGCCGTCTTCCGGCCGGGCGGTCCGGGCGTGCTGCTGCTGTGCAGCGACGGCCTGTGGAACCACCTGCCCGAGCCCGGCGACCTCGCCGCCGCGCTGGCGGACGGGCCCGACGCGTCCGGCGATCCCCTCGGCGCCGCCCGGCTCCTGGTGCGCGCCGCCCTGGACGCCGGGGGCCGCGACAACGTGACCGTGGCCGTCGTCCCGTTCCCGCCCGCAGCGTCCGCCGTGCCTCCCACCCCGACCGCACCGACCAGGGAGCAGTCATGAGCGACCTTCCCGAGTTCACGATCAGAGTCGACCAGAACCCCTACCTGCCCGAGGGCGGTCGGGAGATGCACGCCATCGTGACCGTCGGGGCGACCGGGGCCGGCACGGGCAGGGCGCCGACCGCCGCGCCCGCGGCCCGCGCGGAGATCATCATCGTGGACACCTCGGGCTCGATGTCGTACTCCGGCAAGATGGCCGCCGCCAAACGCGCCGCCCGCGCCGCCATCAACGTGATCCGCGACGGCGTGCACTTCGCCGTGATCGCGGGCGCCAACGGGCCGCGGATGATCTTCCCGCGCGGGGACCGGCTGGTGCGCATGTCGCCCGAGACGCGCGAGCGGGCGCTGGCCGCGATCGGCCGGCTGGACGCCGCCGGGGGCACCGCGATCGGCTCCTGGCTGGCCATGGCCGGGCGGCTGTTCGCCGACCATCCCGGCGCCGTCCGGCACGCGATCCTGCTCACCGACGGCAAGAACCAGCACGAGACCGACGAGCAGCTGGACGGGGCGCTGGCGCGGTGCGCCGGGGTGTTCGTGTGCGACGCGCGCGGCGTCGGCACCGACTGGGACCCCGCCGAACTCCGCAAGATCACCTCGACGCTGCTCGGGAGCTTCCTGGACGTGCCCGACCCCGACGACCTGGAGCACCACTTCCGCGAGATGACCGAGTCGGCCATGGGCAAGCAGGTCGCCGACGTGGCGCTGCGGGTGTGGACGCCGCGCCATGCCAAGCTGCGGTTCCTCAAGCAGATGGTGCCGACCGTGCAGGACCTCACCGGCAAGCGCGTGGAGTCGGGGACGCAGACCGGCGACTACCCGCTCGGCGCGTGGGGCCGGGAGGAGCGCGAGTACCACCTGTGCGTGGAGGTGCCGCCCGGCGACGTCGGACGGCAGATGCGCGCCGCCTGGGTCAAGCTCATCGTGCCCGGGGCGGCGCCGGACGCGCCCGCGCAGGAGCTGGCCATGGGCAACGTGCTGGCCGAATGGACCGACGACGAGGCCAAATCGACCCGCATCAACGCCCGGGTGGCGCACCACACCGGGCAGCAGGAGCTGGCCGAGGCGATCCAGGAGGGCCTGGAGGCCCGCCGCCGGGGCGACGAGGACACCGCCACCGCCCGCCTCGGCCGCGCCGTCGTCCTCGCCCACAAGGTCGGCAACGAGCAGATCGCCGGGCTGCTGGACCGGGTGGTGGACGTCCTCGACCCCGCCACCGGCACCGTCCGGCTGAAGAAGGACGTCTCCAAGGCCGACGAGCTGTCCCTGGACACGCGGTCGATCCGCACCGTACGCACCGGCCCGGGCGCCAGAACCGAGCCGGACGCGGCGCAGGGCTGAGCCATGCCCGCCCGCATCCGCACCGGCGCGCGGACGACCGCCACCCTGCACCCGCACGGGGAGGGCCCCTCATGACGACGCCACCGACCAGCCCCCCGGCCGTCGCCGCCGCGGGCGGAGCCCCCGCGCCGCCGGCCGGGCCCGCCGCCCGCCGCCCGCGCCGGTTCCGGGTGGCCGGCATCCGCACGATCCCCGGCCGGATCCGCGTCTACACGGGCGGGTCGCTGCTGTCGGTCGTGCTGCTGCTGGGCGTGACGATGGCCGCGGTCGGCAACGCGCGCGACGGCGTGCAGACCATCGGCCACGACGCCGGGCCGCAGGTGATGGCGACCGGCACGCTGTACTTCGCGCTCAGCGACATGGACGCCCAGGTCGCCGACATCCTGCTGATCGGCCGCGAGCACGACCTCGGCATCGGCCGCGCCGAGTCGCTGCGCCGCTACGAGCAGCGCCGCGCCGAGGCCAACCAGGCCGCGGTGCAGGCCGCGCAGATCGCCGGACGCGACGAGGCGCGCCGCCGCACCGTCCGGGAGGTGCTGGACGGCCTCGGCCGCTACGAGCGGCTCGTCGGCGAGGCCATGCTGCTGGACCGGCAGTCCGCCCACCCGGCCGGGGAGCTGCCGCAGAACGTCGTCGACACCTACCGGCGGGCCACCGACCTGATGAAGATGGAGCTGCTGCCCCGGGCGTACAACCTGACGCTCGACAGCGGCGCCACCGTCCGGCAGTCCTACGAGACCGACCGGGACGCCGTGCTGGACGGGCGGCTGCGGGTCGGCCTGGCCGGGGCGCTCGCGCTGGCGCTGCTGATCGCCCTGCAGGTGTACCTCGCCGGGCGGTTCCGGCGGCTGGTCAACCCGGCGCTGGCGCTGGCGACCGTGCTCACCCTCGCGGTCGTGGCCGCGGGCATGGCCATGCTGTCGGCGCAGGCCGGGCACCTGCAGCGGGCCAAGGAGGAGGGGTTCGACTCCATCCTCGCGCTCAACCGGGCCCGCGCGATCAGCCACAGCGCGTTCGCCGACGAGAGCCGCTATCTGCTCGACCCCGGCCGCGCCGACACCTACGAGCAGGTCTTCCTCGACAAGGCCCTGTCGGTGCTGTACGTGGACCCGGGGGAGCGCCCGCTCAACCTGGAGACGTACTACGACCTGCTGCCCGGGGCCGTCCGCAGCTACGAGCGCGATCCCAGCGGCCCGCCCGTGGAGGTGCTGGGCCTGTTCGGCGAGGAGAAGGACAAGAACCTCGCCGAGTTCGAGGAGAGCCGGCTGCGGCTGACCGTCCAGGCGTACCAGCGGGTCATGGACAACGACCGCCGCATGCGCGAGCTGGCCGCCGCGGGGGACCGGCGGGCCGCGATCGAGCTGCGCATGGGCCGCCAGTCCGGGGCGATCACCGCGTTCGACACCTACGACCAGCAGCTCACCCTGCTGATCCAGGCGCACCGCGACGAGTTCGACCGGGCGGTGCGGGCGGGCGACGACGGGCTGGGCGGCTGGGACGTGCTGCCGCCCGCGGCCGCGCTGGCCGTCGCCGGGCTGATCCTGGCCGGTGTCCGGCCCCGCCTGGCCGAGTTCCGCTGAGACCGGCTGAACGGAAGGGTTGAGTCATGCACAACCGGCGCCTCCCGCGCAGGGGGATCGCCCTGGTCGTCGCGGCCGCCGCCGTCGCCGCCCCGGCGGGGTGCGCGCTGGAGCCCGAGGCCGACACCATCGTGGGCAAGCGCTCGCTGACCATCGGCGTCAAGGCCGACCAGCCGCATCTGGGGCTGCGCCGCCCCGACGGCCGCTACGAGGGCTTCGACGTGGACGTGGCCGTCTACCTGGCCGGACGGCTGGGCGTGCCGCCGGAGCGGATCCGCTTCCGCACCACGCCGTCCTCGGTCCGCGAGCAGGTGCTGCAGGACGGCACCGTCGACATGATCGTCGCCACGTACTCCATCACCGCGCCGCGCAAGACGAAGGTCACCTTCGCCGGGCCGTACTACGTGCCGCACCAGGACACGCTGGTGCGCGCCGACGACACCTCCATCCGCGGCGTGCGCGACCTGGAGGGCAAGCGGCTGTGCCAGGTGACGGGCTCCAACTCCTGGCGGCGCGTCACCGAGGAACGCGAGATCAAGGCCAGGCTGGTGCGCGTGGACACCTACAGCGAGTGCATGGACCTGCTGGACCAGCGCCGGGTCGACGCCGTCTCCACCGACGACCTGATCCTGGCCGGGTTCGCCGCGGGCCGCAGCGGCCGGATCATCAACGCCCCGTTCACCGACGAGAAGTACGGCATCGGGCTGCACAAGGGCGACCTGGCCGGGTGCGAGGCGCTCAACCGCGCGATCACCCGCATGTACCAGGACGGCACGGCCGCCCGCCTGCTGGACAAGTGGTTCGGCAAGTCGGGCCTGAAGCTCACCACCAGCATCCCCCAGTTCGAGGGCTGCTCCTGACCCGCGCGCGGGCCCGGGGCGGCGCCTTTCGGGCAGGCGCCGGCGGACGGGGCCGGCGGACCGGGCCGCCGGACCGGGGCGGCGCCCCTTCAGGAGGTGGTGGTGGACGGCAGGGTGCCGATCGCCTCCCGCAGCGTCTCGTAGGTCGGGACGAACCCGTCCACACCGGTGATCCGGAACACGCGCCGGACCCGGGGCGGCAGCGCGGCCAGCGCGATCGGCACGCCGCGCTCGGCGGCCCGGCGGCCCGCGGCCACGACCGCGTTGAGGCCGGTGGAGTCGCAGAAGGTGACCTGCCGCATGTCGACGACCATGGGGCTGCCCGTGTCGATGACCTCGAACATGGCGTGTTCGAAGCGGGGCCGGGAGACCAGGTCGATCTCTCCCTGCACCCGCACCAGGGTGCAGCGGTCGTGGTGCATCAGGCGCACGTCGAAGTCCATGGGCAACCTCTCGTTCACTGCCCGGAAGAGGTCCCGTCCCCGCCTGGTCGAATGGCTGTCGAATCCTCAGCATCCCGCACCCGGGGCCCCGAGCCAAGCGCTTGCGGGCCCCCGAAGCCCGGCAGGCCCAGATCCCCCGGCGGGGCCGCGATCCCCGCCGCCCGAGCCGCCCCCGCGCCGCCCTCTCGTGCCGCCGCCCGCGCGGGGCCGCCGCTGAACACGGCGCCCGGAAAGCTACCCATTGGGAACCTACCCTGCGGTAAGAAATGCGCCCCGGGCCGGGAGCCGTCCCCTATATCAAAGACTGCCGCCGCTCCGCGCGATATGGTGGGGTATATCACCGATCATCGGCCTTGACCTGCGATGGGGCCATTCCTGGCGGTGCCGGGGGAGGGAAACGGCGGTCCCTAAGCGGGGCCCGGTTCGGCCGGCGGGTTACAGTAGCGGTGCCGAATTGGGGAGGCTGGGTGTTCTACACTTTCATGTCGCGCGTGGTCGCTCCGATCCTTCGCCTGCTTTTCCGGCCGCGGGTCGAGGGGCTGGAGAACGTCCCGCACTACGGTCCGCTGATCGTGGCCAGCAACCACCTGTCGTTCATCGACAGCTTCATCATCCCCCTGGTCATCCCCCGGCCGGTCACCTACATCGCCAAGGCCGACTACTTCACCGGCCGCGGCCTCAAGGGGCGGTTCGTCCGCTGGTTCCTCACCACGCTCGGGCACATCCCGGTCCGGCGCGGCGCGCAGCGGGCCGCGATGGGCGCGCTGGAGCAGGGCCTGCAGGTGCTGGAGAACAGCGGCGCGTTCGCGATCTACCCCGAGGGCACCCGGTCCCCCGACGGGCGGCTGTACCGGGGGCGCACCGGGGTCGGCTGGCTGGTGCTGGCCTCCGGCGCCCGCGTGCTGCCGGTCGGCGTGATCGGCACCGAGAAGATCCAGCCGCTCGGCGCGTCCGTGCCGCGCATCTTCGGCCCCCGCCCCACCGTGCGCATCGGCCAGCCCATGGACTTCTCCCAGTACCGCGACCTGCCGCCCGCCCGGGCGCGGCGCGTCATCACCGACGAGATCGTCGCGACCATCCAGAAGCTGTCCGGCCAGGAGTACACCGGCACCTACAACGAGCGCGCCGACAAGGGCTGAGCCGCCCCGCGGCCGCGCCCGCCCGGATGCCGCCCGACGGCGTGTCGTCCCGGGTGACTCGCCCCGAGTGCCCCTTAAGGTCGCTCCATGGCGCACAGGCTCCTTCCGCTGGCGGTGCTCACGGCGGCGGCGCTGTCGGCGACGCTGGCGTCCTGCGCGGACGACGGCGGGGGCGCCGAGCCCCTCCGCACGACCGACCGGGCCGTGCCCGTCGGCACCGGCTACACCTCCGACCAGCTCGAACAGGCCCTGCTGACCGAGGTGTCCGGCTACGAGCGGGCGGGCGAGCCCGACTCGGGCGAGTACGGCTCGCTCAAGGCCATCCAGAACTTCGACCAGCTCCAGGACCAGGTCACCCTCGACAAGCCGCGCTGCGCCAACGCGGCGGGCCGCCCGGCCGACGTCGACCCCGGCACGCCCACCGCGATCGTCACGTTCGCGCGCGGCAACGGCCAGACGGCCACCGAGACGCTGATGGCGATGACCGCCGCCGCGGCCGAGCGGCAGGTCAAGGCGCGGGTGCCGGCGGGCTGCCTGACGTTCCGCACCCGGGTGGGCTCGCAGTGGTCCGAGCACCGCGTGTTCGAGGCCCAGTCCGGCGACCTCGGCGCCGGCTCGCGCACCGTGGGCGTGACGACGACCAGCGGCGGCTCCCACACCAAGACCTGGTACGTGGTGCTGCGCGGCCGCCGCTTCCTGGCCACGATCAGCCTGTACGGGCCGAACGCCACCCGCGCCGAGGCCGAGCAGCTCGCCCGCGCGGCCTACGACCAGGCCCGCCGGATCCTCCCCTGACCGCCCGCCGCCCCGCGCGCGAGGCGGGCGCACCGGACGCGGGGGTATCGGACACGAGCGCGTAGGACGCGGGTGCACCGAACGCGGGGGCATGGTCGCGATGGGGCGGTTGGAACGGATACCGTTCCCCTACACGACGCGCGGGCGCGCAGCGGCGCATGCCCGGACGGCCGGGCGCGCCGCCTCCGGAGCACGGGAAGCAGCAGCAGGGGGAGCCCTTGATCGGCAAGGAGGGCCGGGTCACCGGCAAGATCGGCCCCGGTCTGGTCGGGGAGGTGATGATCCCCGTACGCGGCGGGGTCGAGGCCTTCTACGCCCATCCGGTCGATCCACGCGAGGAGATCCCGGTGGGGAGCATCGTGGTCGTCGTCGAGTACCACCCGCCCCGCACCGTCTACGTGGCTCCGGCCATGGCCTGAACCCCCGCCGGCCCGCGGCCCCGGCGCGGTCCGGCCGTACACGGTGCGGTCCGGCCGTTCATGGTCTTTTTCCCTGGTAGACAGAACCGTTTCGGGATTAACTGCGTCTATTGGACGAGTCGCGTCACATCGGGGGGGTCCCGGACCGATAGGAGGCCGCATGTCCCTAGCCATAACCATCGCGGTGGTCGTCGCGCTGATCGTGCTGATCATCTTGTTCAAGATGGTCTGGCGGGTCGCCGAACCCAACGAGGCGTTGATCATCTCGGGGCTGGGCGCGCGGTCCAAGCCGATCGACGGCGTGGACAGCCTGGGCTTCAAGATCGTCACGGGCAAGGGCACCGCGGTGCTGCCCGGGTTCCAGGTGGCGCGGCGCCTGCGGCTGGACAGCCGGGCCGCCAACCTCGAGGTCAGCTGCGTCACCCAGCAGGGCATCCCGGTCCGGGTGCGCGGCGTCGTCATCTACAAGGTGGGCGACGACTTCGTGTCCATCGCCAACGCCGCCCGCCGCTTCCTGGAGCAGCAGGGCTCCATGGACGGCGCCATCCACGAGCTGTTCACCGGCCACCTGCGGTCGATCATCGGCGGGCTGACCGTCGAGGACCTGATCCTCAACCGGGAGCGGCTGACCAGCGAGACGCGCAGCTCGGCCGCCGACGAGATGAGCAAGCTCGGCCTGGTCGTCGACTCCCTGCAGATCCAGGAGATCGACGACGAGACCGGCTACATCATGAACCTCGGCCGCCCGCACGCCGCGCGGGTGTCGTCGGCCGCCCGCATCGCCGAGGCCGAGCGCGACCAGGAGGCCACCGAGCGCGAGCAGGAGGCCGAGCGGCAGAAGGCCGCGGTGATCCGGGACACCGAGATCAAGAAGGCCGAGTACGAGGGCCAGGTGCGGCAGGCCGAGCAGCAGGCCCGGCAGGAGGTCATCCTCAAGGAGACCCGCAACGCCGAGCTGGAGGCCGAGCGCACCGAGAAGCGGCTGGAGAGCGAGATCCGCAAGCCCGCCGACGCCCGCGCCTACGAGCGGATCAAGCTGGCCGAGGCCGAGCGCGAGGAGCGCATCCGCCTCGCCGAGGCGCAGGCCAAGGAGATCCAGCTCAAGGCGCAGCGGGAGGCCGAGGCCACCCGCCTGCTGGGTGAGGCGCAGGCCGAGGCGACCCGGCAGAAGGGGCTGG
Organism: Actinomadura keratinilytica; assembly: GCF_039539665.1. NCBI lineage: Bacteria > Bacillati > Actinomycetota > Actinomycetes > Streptosporangiales > Thermomonosporaceae > Actinomadura > Actinomadura keratinilytica. The sequence goes on along the minus strand of NZ_BAABDO010000028.1, from coordinate 55,118 downwards.
CCGAGGCCGAGGCGATCAAGGCGCGGGCCGCGGCGCTGGCCGAGAACCAGGAGGCCGTCATCGCCCAGCAGCTCGCCGAGAACTGGCCGGCGATCGTCGAGGCGGGCGCCAAGGTGTTCGGCAACGTCGACAACATGGTGGTGCTGAACGGCGCCGACGGCATGGAGGACATGCTGGCCAAGGCGCTCACCCTCGGCGGCACCGGGCTCGGTCTGGCCCGGCAGCTGCTGGCCGGGATGAACACCGCGACCACCCCCAACGGCAACGCCCCGGCCGTCGCCGACGCCGTCAAGGACGGCAAGGACGCCTGAGCGCACGACCCGCCCGAGGGCACGACGCATTCGGCCCGTCCGCGGGCGACCGCGAGTAGCGGTCGCCCGCGGACGGGCCTTTCGGTCGGGCGGGGTGCGCGAGCACCGGTCACCGCGCACCGGCAGCCGGTAACGTCTGTGGCATGACCGTGCCCCGCCTCGCCGTGACCGTCGACCTCGTCGTGCTCACCGTGCGCGGGCATCGGCTGTGCGCGCTGATGTGGCGGCGCGACCGCGACCCCTACAACGGCTGCTGGTCGCTGCCCGGCGGGTTCATCCAGCTCGACGAGGACCTGCCGGTGGCCGCGGCGCGGCTGATGGCCGAACGCGCCGGGCTGGCCGACGTGCGCATCCACCTGGAGCAGCTGGCCACCTACGGCTACCCCGACCGCGACCCGCGCCAGCGCGTGGTCAGCGTCGCCTACCTGGGCCTGGCGCCCGACCTGCCCGCCTCCAGCCGCGCCCAGGTGCTGTGGACGCCGGTGGACGACCTGATCAACCGCGACCACGCCGCCTTCGACCACCGCCGCATCCTGTGCGACGGCGTCGAGCGGGCCCGCGCCAAGCTGGAGTACACCTCGCTGGCCGCCGCGTTCTGCCCGCCCGAGTTCACCGTGGCCGAGCTGCGCCGGGTGTACGAGATCGTCTGGGGCTGCCCGCTGGACCCGCGCAACTTCCACCGCAAGGTCACCGGGGCCGACCGCTTCCTGATCCCGACCGGCCGCACCACCACCCGCGACGGCGGCCGCCCCGCCCAGCTCTACCGCCGGGGCGACGCCGAACAGCTGCGCCCGCCCATGCTCCGCCCCCGCCCCGACCGCGCCGCCGCCCCTCCAGCCGCTCACCCACACCTGACCCAGGCGGCAGGTCACGCAGAGTGACCGGCCCGGCTGCGGCCGTACGGGCGGGAGTGCGGCGCGTGATCATCAACTGACCGGGCGCGACGCGCCGCCGATTTTGTTGAAACGGGTTTCGACGGTGGCGTCGCGGCAGGTGGCGGGCGTTGCTAGCTTGTCGCCATGGATGATCTGTCGGAGGAGCTGGGCCTGCTGGTCCGCGACATAGGCGAGGCCGGCGTTGCGGAGATGGCCTGCTCGCCCGCGCTGGTCGCGGCCGTCGACCAGCACGCCGCCGAGATCCGTGACATGCGGCTGGCGCCCGGCCGGTCGCAGACCGAGGCGCTGCTGGCCTACCTGCACGACTTCACCGAAGAGGTGTTCCGGCGCGGCTGGCGCCCGAACGGTACCCGGGACTGGGAGTTCGTCAGAATCGTTACCATTTGCTGGATGCTGCGTCAGGTGTCCGGTTCATAGATTTCTCCTAGGTCCGTTTCGTTCGGGTGGCCGGTTCGTCCCCGGATCCCACCACCCCGTCGCTCTGGAGGACAACGGTGTCCGAGGCAACGTCCGAGGCAAGGTCCGACGCAACGTCCGAGGCGAGCACGCCGCGCTTCCGGTCCGTCCTCGACCGGTTCGTGGCCTACCGGCCCGGCAGGAAGGTCGTGTCGCCGGACGGCCGGTCGTTCAAGCTGTCGTCCAACGAGTCCCCGTTCGGCCCGCTGCCGTCGGTGGTCGAGGCGATCGCCCGGGCCGCCGGGCAGGTCAACCGCTACCCCGACAACGCCTGCGCCGAGCTGATCGAGGCGATCAGCGCCCGCCAGGGGGTGCCCGCGGACCACATCGCGGTGGGCTGCGGCTCGGTCGGGGTCACCCAGATGCTGCTGGAGGCGGTCGGCGAGCCGGGCGCCGAGGTGGTGTACGCCTGGCGCTCGTTCGAGGCCTACCCGCTGCTGGTGTCGCTGTCGGGCGCCACCTCCGTCCAGGTCCCGCTGCGCGACGAGACGCACGACCTGGCAGCGATGGCCGACGCCATCACCGAGCGGACCCGCCTGGTGTTCGTCTGCAACCCCAACAACCCCACGGGCACCGCGGTGCGGCGCGCCGAGCTGGAGGCGTTCCTCGACCGGGTGCCCGCCGACTGCCTGGTCGTGCTGGACGAGGCGTACCGCGAGTACATCCGCGACGCCGACGTGCCCGACGGCCTCACCCTGTACGGCGACCGGCCCAACGTGGCCGTCCTGCGCACCTTCTCCAAGGCGTACGGGCTGGCCGGGCTGCGCGTCGGCTACCTGGTGGCGCACCCCGCGGTGGCCGAGGCGATCCGCAAGACCTACCTGCCGTTCTGCGTCAGCAGCGTCGCGCAGGCGGCCGCCGTGGCGTCGCTGGCCGCCACCGACGAGCTGCTGGCGCGCGTCGAGGAGACCGTCAAGGAGCGCACCCGGGTCCGCGAGGCGCTGCTGGCCGACGGCTGGACGGTGCCGCCCACGGAGGCCAACTTCGTGTGGCTGCGGCTCGGCGAGCGCACCATGGACTTCGCCGCGGCCTGCGAGGCCCAGGGCATCAGCGTGCGGCCGTTCGCCGGCGAGGGCGCCCGGGTGTCGATCGGCGCGCCCGAGGAGAACGACGCCTTCCTGGCCGTCGCCGCGGCCTTCCCGCACCGCTCCTGACGGCGGCCGGGCGCATCAGGCGCCCGCCTTGGGCCCCAGCTTCTCGACGATCAGCCGGTAGAGCTGGCGCGGCCGGCCGGGCTGCGGCGTGCGGTTGGGCGGCAGCGGCCAGGCCAGGCCCTCCTCGACCAGCGTGCGCAGCAGCCGCCGGGCGGTGCGCGGGGTGACGCCGAGCATCTTGCCGGCGTTCTCCGCGTCCACGATCAGCGGCTGGTCCTGGTCGCCGAGCTTGTCGGCCAGCCGCGCCAGGATCTCCAGCCCCTTGGGCTTGGCCTGCGGCTGGCTGCGCGGCGGCGTGCGCGGCGCCGGGACCAGCGCGCGGCCGTCCCGGTCGAGCGCGAACCCCTGCGTGCGCTGCGAGCTCTGCGAGCGGGCCAGCGCGGCCCGCGCGTGCGACTCGGCCTCGTGCGCCGTGCGGCCCATGCCGATGCCGACCTCGACGGCCAGCCCGAGCTCCTCGCGCACCCGCTCGACGAACGGCGGGGTGCGGAACCCCTCGGTGCCCGCGGTGACCGACCCGCGCGTGGCGATGACCAGGTAGCTGTGGTCGTCCAGCGGCCACACCGAGGCGTTCATGCGGTGCGCCTCCTGCAGCAGCACCCGGTGCAGCGCCAGCTTCAGCTCGTCCCGCCAGTAGCGGGGGGTGACCCGGCGCGGTGTCTCGCGCAGCGTCGGCACGTCCACCAGGACGACCACCAGCTGCGACTCCTCCAGCCGGTGGTGCGCGCCGAGCAGCGCCGCCGTCTGCAGCGAGCTGCGGATCGCGGCGCCGGTCGGGCGGACCCGGATGGTCGGCACCCCGGCCATCTCCATCCGCTCGGCGGTGGCGTGCACGCAGGTCATCGCCACCGTGGTGGCCCCGCGCCGCCACAGCCGCTCGTGGAAGGCGGCCAGCGTGCCGGGCCCGGCCGCCTCCTCGCGCAGATGCACCTGGTCGGTGGCCAGGTTGATCTCCGCGTACGCCTCCTCGACCTCGGCCCGGCCCAGCACGTCGATGCTGACCCGGGCGGGGTCGTACCGTTCGTCCAGCGAGGCCCGCAGCAGCGCGCCCTGCAGGGCCGCGCCGTTCAGCGGGACGAAGGTCGCCGGCATGGTCAATACCCCGGCCTTGCGGGCGAAGTCGTACGGCACCGGGCTGGCGAACAGGCACACGTCCACACCGGAGCCGAGTCGGACGACCTTGTCGGCCGCCTCCTGCTCGTCCCGGTAGGCCGCGGCCACCAGCCTGCTCGGCACCGGCGTCGGCCCGTGCCCCATCAGCATGACCCGTTCGACCAGGTCATGCGGGCCCACGACGCCGATCGTGAGCTCCGGTGTCACCGATCCCGTACGCGCGGCGGTCATCGGCGACCGCCCGCTGCCCGCTCGGCCCCTCGGCGGGGCCCCTGCCCCGGCCCTGCGTTCACGCACGCTCCGCCCAACGGTTGACTCATGGCTTGTCGCCCCTGCCTTCTGACCCAGCACCGCAGTTCCCGTGCGATTCGTTCCTCAGTGGGCAGATCGGGTCAGGGCGACGTTGTGTGACGCCCAGACGCGAAATCGAATCAAGAGTGCGGCGAAAAAGTAACCTACGCGACCCCTCAGTCAGTAATTTGTCACCAATCGGTCAGTCTTGATCCTGCATCTTCGGTCGTCCGAAGATGAAAGGCAAGACCCGAAAACGCGGCAACAGCACCGCAGTTGCGCTGATGCGCATTGAGAAGACCCTCGTAGCGTACGTTTGGTTTACCTGTGGCCTGAACTTCGTCCATTCCATGGCGTTCTTCGCCAAAAATCAAGCGAAACGTCAGTTTGGACACCCGGAAGGCGCCGTTCCCGGGTGCGGCGGTGCCCCTCCGCCCGCTGGTCAGTCATCCTGAGGCGGCTCGGGCGCCGATCCGGTGACGTTCGCCTTCTGCGTACCGCTACCCTTACCCTGCGTGAACACGGTCGTGTCGGGGGCTATGCCGGTGAATTTGTTACGGTCGTGACTGAGTTGCCGCGGATCAGTAAGGACGCCGCTCAGAGCGGGCGACGTTACAGGCGATCTTGACAGCGCACACGGCTCCGGAGCGTCCCGGAGAGGGCCGACGACAGGGAGGAAACCGGGTGAAAAGGCAAACCGCCCGCGCCGCGCTGAGGCGGGCGGGCGGTCGGCGGAACCCGGGGCCCGGGTCAGACGGTCTCGCGGACGATCTCGGCGCCCAGCTGGGACAGGCGCTCGGCGGTGTGGGCGTGGCCGCGGTCGAGGTAGTAGGCGGAGGTGATGGTGGTCTCGCCCTCGGCGGCCAGCCCGGCCAGCACCAGGGCGCTGCCGCAGCGCAGGTCGTGCGCCTGCACCTCGGCGCCGCGCAGCGGGCGCGGGCCGTTGACCTTGGCGCGGTTGCCGTTGACCTCGATGTCGGCGCCCATCTTGCGCAGCTCGCCGGCCAGCTTGAAGCGGCCGTCGAAGATCCGCTCGTAGATGTAGGACGGGCCGTCGGCCAGGCAGGACACCGCCATGATCGGCGACTGCAGGTCGGTGGCGAAGCCGGGGTACTCGTCGGTGATGACGTTGATGGGCCGCAGCGGGCGCTCGCGGCGCACCTGCAGCACCGCGCCCTGCTGGTGGAACTCCACGCCCATCTGCTCCAGCTTGTCGGCGGCCACGCCCAGGTGCTCCAGCGAGGCGCCCACCAGGTTCAGCTCGCCCCCGGTGATCGCGGCGGCCATGACGAACACGCCCGCGTCGATCCGGTCGGGCATGACGGTGTGCTCGACGGCGCTCAGCCCGTCCACGCCCTCCACGGTGATGAAGCCGGTGCCGCCGCCGCTGATGCGGGCGCCCATGGCCTGCAGCAGCGCGATGTGGTCGAGCACCTCCGGCTCCAGCGCGGCGTTCTTGATCAGCGTGGTGCCCCGGGCCAGCGCCGCGGCCATGATCAGGTTCTCCGTGCCGGTGTGCGACGGGGTGTCGCAGTACAGCGTGCCGCCGCGCATGTCGCCGGCCTTGATGTGGATGATCCCGTTGCCGCCGCCGTCCATCTGCTCGGTGACGGTGGCGCCGAGCCGTTTGAAACCGTTGTAGTGGAAGTCCAGGTTGCGGCTGCCCAGGTTGCAGCCGCCCACGCCCTCGATCACGGCCTCGCCGAGCCGGTGCAGCAGCGCGGGGACGAACAGGAACGAACCACGGAAACGGGAGGCGATGTCGGCCGGCAGCACCGGGCTGTCCAACCGGGACGCGTCGATCACCAGGGTGCGCTCGGCCTCGTGCAGCTCGGCCTTGGCGCCCACGGCCCGGGCCAGCTCGACGGCGCGCCGCACGTCCTCGATGATCGGGACGTTGCGCAGGACCGTGCGGCCCGTGGCGGCCATCAGCGAGGCGCCGATCATCGGCAGGACGGCGTTCTTGGCGCCCTGGATGAAGACGGTGCCGTGCAGTCGCCGCCCGCCGCTGACGCGGTAGCGGACCTCGTGGCCCATGGTCATCCCGACTGACTCCTTTAGCTGCGAAAACGGTGTGTGGTGAGGCATGTGTGACCGGCCTGCCCGCCCGCCGGAGGGGGAAACGGAGGCGGTGTGCCGAAGGCGCCGGACGGTGTCCCTGTGCGTCGGCGCGCCCAAGTAAACCACCGTGACGCCCCTGAGACGTCCGGACCGGGGACCTCGTTCCGCCGGTCACATCGTTAGATCGCACGTCGGCCCCCCGGTGTTCGGATCGAATGCTCCCAGGGTCTCCTGTTTCGCCGTAACGTGTCCCCCATGTCGGACTAAGGTGACGGTCTATGGATGAAACTTCCCCCGGCTGGGATGCGATCGACGGCGCACTCGCCCGAATCTACGGCGATGCGGAGCCCTACCACTGGGGGACGATCATCAAGTGGGCGATGGGCGGCCCCGACCCGCTCGACGGCATCAGCGCCTACCGGCGCGAGGACCCGGTCCCGCATTGGCATTACGTTTCGTACGGGATGACCGAGCTTTACGAGAAGCAGTCCGACAATCCCGACGAATCGGGCTGGGGGTTCGAGTTCACCTTCCGGCTGGCCCGCGACCCCGCCGAGCCCGCCGACGCCGAGCCGCCGATCTGGCCGGCCAACTTCCTGCAGAACCTCGGCCGGTACGTGTTCCAGTCGGGCAACTGGTTCGAGGCCGGGCACCACATCGACCTCAACGGCCCGATCGCCACCGACCACGACACCGTCATCCGCGCCGCCGCGTTCGTCCCGGACCCGGAACTCGGCGCGATCTCCACACCGCACGGCCGGGTGGAATTCCTGCAGGTGGTCGGGCTCGCCCACGACGAATACGAGGCGGCCCGCAGCTGGAACACCGAATCGCTGCTGGAAACGCTGAGCCCGCACATGCCGCTGTTCGTCACCGACATCGACCGGGCCTCGCTGATGGCGGTCCCGGAGGTGGCCGAGGCCGTGGAGCAGGGCGCCGCGCGCGACGGGTCGAGCCAGGGCTCGGTGTTCGTGGACGTCGCGGGCTGGACGCGCGAGGGCGACACGGTGGCCATCCGCCTGGGCGCGCTGCCCGCGCCGTCCATCGCCCAGGCGCTGCGCCGCCGCCTGCCGTACGGCCGCGACCTGATCGTCCAGGGGAACGACGCGCGGCTGTGGTTCCGGCCCGGCGACGCCTACTCGGCCGTGGAGCTCGACGACGAGGCGCTGGCGATCACCGTCCCCGAGTCCGCACTGGACACCGTGCTGGACGACCTGACCGCCGCCCTGCCCGCCGAGGCGGGCCGCCGGACGGTGCCGTCCCTGCCCGGCCTGGTGATCGACATCGAGCGGTCGGTGATCCGCGACCCGCGCTCGGGCGAGGCGACCGGCCGGGTCGTCGGCTGACGGCCGCTACCGTGCCGCCAAGACCTCGACGGGGTCGCCGACCGTCAGCGTGCCCAGGGTTCGCGGAACGCCGTTCTGGCCGAAGCGTATGCCGCGACCGATGGTCCGGTAGGACGCGAGGGTGCGCAGCGGCTCGCGTCCGCGTACGCCGGTGTCCTGGTCGGTGGTGGTGATCACGCAGCGGGCGCACGCCTTGACCAGCTCGATCACCGTCGGCCCCACCCGCAGCAGCCGCACCGAGTCCTCGGCGAACGCGCCCAGCCCCTCGATCACCAGGTTGGGCCGGAACCGGTTCATCGGCAGCGGCTCGGCCAGCCGCGCGTTCAGGTCGGCCAGCGACTCGGCGGAGATCACCAGCAGCGGGTAGGCGTCGGCGAACGCCACCCGGCCGTCGCCCCGCGAGGCCGCCCGGTGGCCGGTGAAGCGCACCATGCGGCAGTCGGTGCCGAGCACCGCCGAGAACCAGGCGGCCGCCTCGTCGCCCTGGTCGATGCCCTCGCAGGCGGACCGGTGCACGAACACCTCGCGCACCGGCCCGTCGGCCGCGGCCTTGTGGACGAGCGGCGCGACCCCGGCCTCAGGGTCGGCGAAGTCCACCGTCAGGACCACCCCGTCGTACGACGGGCGCAGCAGGGCCATCCGGGGGAGGTCCCGCTGCGACAGGAAACGCCCTTCGGGGGTGACGAGCATGAACTCCCGGTCGTGCGGCAGCCCCATGGGCGTCAGCTCGGCGGTGTGCAGCGACGTGCCGCGGCCGCTCTTGAACGGGTAGACGTTCAGCTCGGTGAGCACTCCACGGGGGAAGCCATCCCCCCGCGCGGGTACCGTCACGGCGACTCCTAGGGATGCTGAGCGCGCCCCGGGCCGGTGCCCGGCGCGCGCTCGGTGCGGTCAGGTGAGCTCCGCCAAGCGGTCGAAGACGGGGCCGAGGCGCTCCACGAACCGCTCGGGGCGGCACACCTCGTCCAGCCGCGCCTCGTCCAGGGCCAGCCCTGCCCCATCGTTCCAGGCGGCGGCGTGCTTGCGAAGGGTCTCGCGGAACGGCACGCCGGTCTGCCAGGTCTCCATGGCCGCCTTCTGGACCAGCGGGTAGGCCTCGTCGTCGCGCGACATGCCCATCTTCACCAGCTCCAGCAGCACCGTGGAGGTGTAGATCAGCCCGCCGGTCGACTCCAGGTTGGCCCGCATCCGGTCGGCGTCCACCACCAGGCCGGACATCAGCCGGTTGGTCAGGTGCAGCATGTAGTCCAGCGCGATGGACGCGTCCGGCAGCGCGATCCGCTCGGTGGAGGAGTGCGAGATGTCGCGCTCGTGCCACAGCGGGATGCCCTCCAGCACCGGCACGATCTGCGCCCGGACGACCCGCGCCAGCCCGGCCAGCCGCTCGGAGATGATCGGGTTCTTCTTGTGCGGCATGGCCGAGGAGCCCTTCTGGCCCTTGCCGAACGGCTCCCACAGCTCGCGCACCTCGGTGCGCTGCCCGTGCCGCACCTCCAGCGCGATCGCCTCGCACACCGTCGCCATGATCGCCAGCGCGGACGCCCACTCGGCGATGCCGTCGCGCAGCACCACCTGCGTGGACACGTCGGCGGGGCGCAGCCCGAGCCGCTCGGCGACCTGCCGCTCGATCGCCGGGTCGATGTTGGAGTAGGTGCCGACCGCACCGGAGATCGCCATCACGCCGACCGCCTCGCGGGCGCGGCGCAGCCGGTCCCGCGAGCGCGCCATGCCGAACGCGAAGTCGGCCACCCGGTGCCCCCACACGTCCGGCTCGGCGTGGATGCCGTGCGTGCGGCCCACGCGCAGCGTGGCGCGGTGCTCCAGGGCGTGGTCGCGCAGCGTGGCGATCAGCGTGTCGGCCTTGGCCAGCAGGATGTCGGTGGCCTCCACCAGCTGCAGGGCCAGCGCGGTGTCCAGCAGGTCCGACGAGGTCATGCCGAAGTGGACGTACCGGGCCGCCTCGCGGGGCTCGGTGTTGTCCGCCCACGCCGACAGGAACGCGATCACGTCGTGCTGGGTGACCGCCTCGATCTCGTGCACCGCCTCCGGGGTGGGCGGCGGCGCGTTGCGCACCGGCTCGACCACCTCCGCCGGGATCGTGCCCGCCGCGGCGTGCGCCTCGACCACCAGGGTCTCGACCTTGCACCACAGCTCGTACTTGTGCGCGTCGCTCCAGACGCGGCCCATCTCCGGAAGGGTGTACCGTTCGATCACGCCACGATTCTCGCAGGTCGCGCGAGGTGCCCGGGCCCCGGGGGCGCGGCCTTCAGCCGGACTGGGCGGCGGCCTGCAGGGCGATGTCGGTGCGGTGGTGCGAGCCGCGCAGGCCGATCCGGCCGAGCGCCTCGTACGCGCGCTCGCGCGCCTGCGTCAGGTCCGCGCCGGTGCCGACGACGTTCAGCACCCGGCCGCCCGCCGACACCAGGCCGCCGTCGGGGCCGACGGCGGTGCCGGCGTGCAGGACGTAGGCGTCCGGCACCTGGGCGGCCTCCTCCAGCCCCGTGATCGCGTCGCCCTTGGTCGGGGACGCCGGGTAGTTCTCGGCCGCCAGCACGACCGTCACGGCCGCGCCCGGGCGCCACTCCAGGCGCGTGGCCGGGTCGAGCCCGCCGATCGCGCACGCCTGCAGCAGCCCGCCCAGGGGGGTGGCCAGGCGGTCCAGCACGACCTGCGTCTCGGGGTCGCCGAACCGGGCGTTGAACTCCACGACCCGCACGCCCTTGGACGTCAGGGCCAGCCCCGCGTACAGCACGCCGACGTAGGGGGTCTCGCGGCGGCGCAGCTCGGTCACGGTGGGGCGCACCACCGCGTCCATCACCTCGTCCACCAGCCCGGCGGGCGCCCACGGCAGCGGCGTGTACGCGCCCATGCCGCCGGTGTTGGGGCCCTTGCCGCCGTCGTAGGCGCGCTTGAAGTCCTGCGCGGGCAGCAGCGGCACGGCGTTGCCGCCGTCGCACAGCGCGAACAGCGACACCTCCGGGCCGTCGAGGAACTCCTCGATGACGACCCGCCCGCAGGCGGCGGCGTGCCGCAGCGCCTCGTCGCGGTCCTCGGTGACGACCACGCCCTTGCCGGCGGCCAGGCCGTCGTCCTTCACCACGTACGGCGGGCCGAACGCGTCGAGCGCCGCCTCGGCCTGCTGCGCCGACTCGCAGACGTGCGACGCGGCGGTCGGCACGCCCGCGGCGGCCATGACCTCCTTGGCGAAGGCCTTGGAACCCTCGATGCGGGCGGCCGCGCGGTCCGGGCCGAAGCAGGGGATGCCCGCCTCGCGCAGCGCGTCGCCCACCCCGGCCATCAGGGGGGCCTCGGGGCCGACCACCACCAGCTCCGCCCGCAGCCGCCGGGCCAGCGCGACGACGGCGGTGGGGTCGGTGGCGTTCAGGGCGTGGTTGTCGCCGAGTGCGGCGGTGCCGGGGTTGCCGGGCGCGCAGTGCAGGGCGGTGACGGCGGGGTCAAGGCTGAGGGCGCGGGCGATCGCGTGCTCACGGCCGCCGGATCCAAGGACGAGTACTCGCACGTCACGCGAGCTTAGCCGTCCGCCGGGGGGCGACCGCGGGGCGAGGCCGGTCAAGCCGGTGCGGGTGACGGCGCGTTAAGACGGATTCAGACGCGTTGAGGCGAGGCAAGGCCCGGCACGGAACCGTCAAGCGCAGTTCAACGGATGTCTTCGTGCAGGGCATACGCGCGGGGCCGCGGTTGTTGCGATAATGGTGCGGGCGTTCGGAGGGCGTAGTGCGCATGCCCCGGCGCCCGCAGCGCCCCCTTCCGGGCGAGTGACCACGAACACGTCGCGCGGCGCCAACCGCGCCGTCGCCCGCATCGTCTTATATGTCGGCTGATAGGCTACCGAGGCTGTGATCTGACGGCCGTGAGCGAAGGGAGGTGGTCGAGATGAGCCCTGGCGATCCTTGCAGTACGCCGGAACTCCCTCACAGTCCGATGCCGACTGTTCGTCCGACCGCCTCTTCCAGGCGCCCGGCCTCCGGCTTCGCGCGCTCTTCCCGCTGACGCACGGGTGAGCGCGCGCTGCGCGCGTGTGGCCGGCGGGTAAGGAGCTACCTCATGGCCATGACAAGGGTCCGTCCTGGTCGCGCGACGATGTCCCTCTTCCGGACGCGGGGACGACCGCACGCGTCCGCCTCCGCCGACAAGGGCCCGCGCCGCGACACCGCGGTGATCGACTGGGCCGCCTACATCGACGGCAACCGGGTCTCCACCGACACCGTTGCCGACGCCGTCCGCCTCATCCGCGACGGCCGCCTGACCACCGACGGCGACAGCGCCGGCTTCGTGTGGGTCGGGCTGCACGAGCCGTCCGCCGCCGAGCTGACCGACCTGGCCGACGTGTTCGGCCTGCACCCCCTCGCCGTCGAGGACGCCATCCACGCCCACCAGCGGCCCAAGCTGGAGCGCTACGACGACGTCCACTTCCTGGTGATGAAGACCGTCGGGTACGTGCGGCGCGAGCCCGGCGGCGCCGAGGTCGTCGAGACCGGCGAGATCATGATCTTCTGCGGCGCCGACTTCGTGGTCACCGTGCGGCACGGCGCCCACGGCGAGCTCGGCCCGGTGCGGCGCCGCCTGGAGAAGAACCCCGAGCGCCTGGCCCTCGGCCCGGCCGCCGTCGTGCACGCCATCGCCGACAGCGTCGTCGACGCGTACGTGTGCGTCGCCGACGCCGTGCAGGAGGACATCGACGAGGTCGAGGAGGCGGTGTTCTCCCCCGACCGCACCGACGAGTCGCGCCGCATCTACCGGCTCAAGCGCGAGGTCATCCAGCTCAAGCGGGCCGTCGGGCCGCTGGCCGGGCCGCTGCGCAACCTGTCCGGCCGGCGCTTCGTGCCCGCCGAGATCAAGGAGTACCTGCGCGACGTCGAGGACCACCTGACCCGCGTCCGCGAGCAGGTCGAGTCCTACGACGAACTGCTCAACCCGATCCTGCAGGCGCACATGACGCAGGTGACCGTCGGCGACAACCAGGACATGCGGCGCATCTCCGCATGGGGTGCGCTGTTCATGGTGCCCACCGCGATCGCCGGCATCTACGGCATGAACTTCGAGTTCATGCCCGAGCTGAAGTGGAAGTACGGCTACCCGATGATCCTCGGGATCATCGCGGTGACCTGCGTGTCGCTGTACCGGGGCTTCCGGCGCAACGGCTGGCTGTGACCGGCCGTTCCCGCAGTGGGCCTCGCGGCGGCGCGGCCGCCCGGGGGGCTCACCGCGGGATCGGCACGGCCATGGGCGTCGGCAGCGGCAGGCGGTGCTCGGCGAAGACGGTGCGCAGCCGGTCGGGGTAGTCGGTGACGATCGCGTCCACGCCGTAGCCGATGAACCGCGCCATCTCCGCCGGCTCGTTCACCGTCCACACCACCACCGGAAGCGCCAGCGTCTGCGCCTCGTCCACCAGCACGGGCGTGGCCAGATGGTGCTCGGGTGACAGCGCCGTCGCACCGATCCGCAGGGCGCCGCCGGCGGGGTCGTCGGGCGCCATCCCGGCCAGCCACGGGGAGCCCGGCACGAGCGTGCGCCGCTCCACCAGCGCGACCCGCCCGGCGGCGGGGGCGTGCCGCTGCGCGGCGGTCAGCACCCGCCAGTCGAACGCCAGCAGGCGGCTGCGGCCCGTCAGCCCGTACTCCGCCAGGACCTCCGCGACGGCGGCCGTGAAGCGCTCCACGTCGGCGTCCGGCCAGCTCGGGTCCGTCTTCAGCTCGACGGCGAGAACGACGTCGTACGCGCCGCTCAGCAGCGCACAGGTCTCGGCGAGCGTCGGCAGGGCGGTGCCCGGCACCGGAAGCTGCGTCAGCACGAACGGGTCGTCGTCGTCCAGCGGCCGGCGCACCCCGGCCTCCAGCGTCTTGACCTGCGCCAGCGTCAGATCGCGGATGGCCCTGCCCACGTACGGGAACATCGGGTCGCCGGGATGCGCCGGCGCCGTGTCCGTCAGCGTCACGGGGGACAGCACCTGGTCGTGGTTCAGCACCACCACGCCGTCGGCGGTGATGCCGACGTCGAGCTCGACGGCGTCGACGCCGAGTTCCAGGGCGTGCGCGAAACCCGCCAGGGTGTTCTCCGGTCGAAGTCCCCGTGCTCCCCGATGGCCGTGGAGCTCGACGGCTCCCCCGGTGAAAATCACGCGTGGAACGCTACCGCCTGGTCGCCAACGAATGGTGGCCGACCGGTGAGAAACCGCAAAACCCCCGGTAAGACGGCGTTCAGACCAGCGGACGCAGCGACAGCGTCTGCTCGCGGCCCGGGCCCACGCCGATCGCGGAGATCTGCGCGCCCGCCATCTCCTCGATGGCCCGCACGTACGCCTGGGCGTTCTTGGGCAGGTCGGCGAACGTCTTGGCGCCGCTGATGTCCTCCTGCCAGCCGTCCAGGTACTCCAGGATCGGCTTGGCGTGGTGGAACTCGGTCTGCGAGGCCGGCATCTCGTCGTGCCGGACGCCGTCGATGTCGTAGGCCACGCACACCGGCACCCGCTCCAGGCCCGACAGCACGTCCAGCTTGGTCAGGAAGTAGTCGGTGATGCCGTTGACCCGGGTGGCGTAGCGGGCGATCACCGCGTCGAACCAGCCGCAGCGGCGGTCGCGGCCGGTGGTCACCCCGTACTCGCCGCCGGTCTTGCGCAGGTACTCGCCCATCTCGTCCAGCAGCTCGGTCGGGAACGGCCCCGAGCCGACCCGCGTGGTGTACGCCTTGAGGATGCCGATCACCTTGGTGATCTTCGTGGGGCCGAGCCCGGACCCGGCGCACGCGCCGCCCGCCGTGGGAGACGACGACGTCACGAACGGGTAGGTGCCGTGGTCGATGTCCAGCAGCGTGCCCTGGGCGCCCTCCAGCAGCACGACCTTGCCCTCGTCCAGCGCCCTGTTGAGCACCAGCGCGGTGTCGGTGACGTACGGGCGGATCCGCTCGCCGTACTCGACGTACTCCTGCACGATCGGGCCGGTCTCGATGCGGCGCCGGTTGTAGACCTTGGTGAGGACCTGGTTCTTCTCACGCAGCGCCAGGTCGAGCTTCTGGGTGAGGATGTTGGGGTCGAACAGGTCCTGCACCCGGATGCCCATGCGGTTGATCTTGTCGGCGTACGCCGGGCCGATACCGCGGCCGGTGGTGCCGATGCGGGCCTTGCCCAGATACCGCTCGGTCACCTTGTCCAGCGCCCGGTGGTGGGGCATGATCAGGTGCGCGTCGGCGGAGATGAGCAGCCGCTCGCAGGAGACGCCGCGCTCCTTCAGGCCGTCGATCTCCGACAGCAGCACGGCCGGATCGATCACCACCCCGTTGCCGATCACCGGGACCACGTCCGGGGAGAGCACCCCCGACGGCAGCAGGTGCAGCGCGTAGCTCTCGTCGCCGATGACCACGGTGTGTCCGGCGTTGTTGCCACCCTGGTAGCGGACGACGTAGTCGACGTCACCGCCGAGTAGGTCGGTGGCCTTGCCCTTGCCCTCGTCTCCCCACTGGGCTCCGACAAGAACGATGGCCGGCATGCCGATCTTTCCTTCCCACGACGAAGGCCCCTGGTCGCAAGCGCGAAGGGGCCTCTTGCGATCGCATCGTACCCGCCACCGGTGACAGAAGAAAACGCACCTCACAGCCCGAAGGGGCGGCCCATCGCGGATGCGGCGCCCGGGGCCGGTGAGGTCAGGAGGTCAGCGCCTTGGCGGCGGTCTCGCTGCTGTCGCGCAGAAAGGTCCGGCACCGCTCGGCCTCGTCCTCCTCGCCGATGGCCGCGGCGGCCCGGCCGAGGGCGTGCAGGGCCCGCAGGAACCCGCGGTTGCCCTCGTGCTCCCACGGGATGGGCCCGTGGCCCTTCCACCCGGCCCGGCGGAGCTGGTCGAGGCCGCGGTGGTAGCCGGTGCGGGCGAACGCGTAGGAGTCGATGACGCCGCCCCGCGCGAAGGCGCGGTCGGCGAGCTCGGCCCACACGGCGGGGTAGTCCGGGTGGCGGGCGGCGACCTCGAACGGGTCGACGCCGCTCTCCAGCGCCTCGCGAGCAGCGGGGTTGTCCGGAAGGTGGGTGGGGGGCGGTCCGCCGAGCAGGTTCTGGGTCATGCGGCTCATCGTAAGTGTTACCAGCTCACCCGAATCAACTCGGCCTCCGGGGGCGGCCCGCGGGCCGCCCCCGGAGGGGCTCACTCGGCGAAGTAGTGCCCTTCGTCGAGATCGGCGATGAGCCCGGGATGCTCGGGCCGCCAGTCGAACAGCTTGCGGGTCCGCTCGCTGGACGCCCGGACGTCCCTGGAGAAGTACAAGGCGAGGAAGCCGAAGTGCTCGTCGGCCGCCTCCCGGGGCACGGAGGCCACCGGCACGTCCAGGCCCCGTCCGATGGCCTCGGCGATCTCCCGGACCGGCACGCCCTCCTCGGCGACCGCGTGCAGCCGCGTCCCGGCGGGCGCCCCTTCCACGGCCAGCCGGAACAGGTGCGCGGCGTCGAACCGGTGCACGGCGGCCCAGCGGTTGGCCCCGTCGCCCGGGTAACCCGACACGCCCCGCTCCCGCGCGATGCGGATGAGCTGCGGGACGAAGCCGTGGTCGCCCCTGCCGTGCACCGTCGGCGGGAGCCGGACCGCCGAGGCGCGCACGCCGCGCTCGGCGAACGGCAGCGCGGTCTGCTCCGAGACCCGGGGCAGATCGCGGCCGAAGGCGGTGTCCTCCGTCAGGACGCCGGCGTCCGGGTCGCCCACGGTCCCCGAGCTGACGACGAGCGGCCGGCCGGATCCCGCGAGGGCCTCGCCCATCGCCTCGATGGCGAGCCGGTCCTTCTCGGCGGCCGCCGCGTAGACGGCGAGCTGGTCGGTCTCGCCGGCCGCGTCTTCGGCGAAGTCGTGGACGAAGGCGGTGTGGACGACACCGTCGCAGGCGGCCGCGCCGGCGCGCAGGCCGTCGAGGTCGTCGAGGTCACCGCGGTGCACCTCGGCCCCCGCGGCCTCGACCGCCGCGGCGGACCGGTCCGAACGGGCGAGACCGAGCACCTGGTGCCCCGCCTCCAGCAGTTCCCTGACGACGGCGCTGCCGATGAAACCGGACGCGCCCGTGACGAAAACACGCATGATCGAACTCCATTGGCACAGGAAGTGGGAACCGGCCCGGATGCGGCACTCGCGAGCGGTGCCGGGCCGGTGCCTCCACCTTGCGGCGCCGCGCCGCTGCCCGTCCAATGACTGTTTCGCAAGGCGCGATACGCCGGGCGTATCACCGCAGCTCAGAGGGTGGCTACGCTACAGGGCATGCCATCGCCCCCGGTCGATCTCGATCTGCGCCTGGTGCGGTGCTTCACCGTCGTCGCCGAACACCGGCACTTCGGCCGCGCCGCCGAGGCCCTCCACGTCACCCAGCCGTCCCTGAGCCGCCAGATCCGCCGCCTCGAACAGCAGATGGGCGCCCGCCTGCTGGACCGCACGCCCCAGGGCACCCGGCTCACCGAGGCCGGCCAGGTGTTCCTCCCGCTGGCCGAGGAGCTGCTGCGCGCGGCCGCCAAGGCCGCGGCCCGCACCCGCGCCGCCGCCCGGCCCAGCCGCATCACCATCGGCTACACGTCGGGCATCATCGTCACCCCGGCCGTGCGGGAGCTGCGCCACCGCCACCCGGACGCCGACGTCCGCACCATGCACCTGCGCTGGAACGAACACCGCCAAGCCCTGCTCGACCACCGCGTGGACGCGGTGGTGACCCGGCTGCCGTTCCCCACCGACCGGCTGCACGTGACGGTCCTGTACGACGAGCCCCGGGTGGTCCTCGTCCCGCTGGACCACCGCCTGGCGGGCAAGGAGTCCGTCACGCTGGACGACATCGCCGACGAACCCCTGCCCCGGGTGCGCGACTCGGACGCCGCCTGGACCGCCTTCTGGCGCCTCGAACCGCGCCCCGACGGCCGCCCGGCCCCCGATGGCCCGATCATCGACGACGTCGAGGACAAGATCGAGATCGTGGCCGCCGGCGAGGCCGTGGCCATCTCCGTGGACTCCCGCGCCCACAGCCTCCGCCCCGACCTGGTCGCGATCCCCCTGGAGGGCGTGGAGCCCAGCCACGTCGTCCTCGCCACCCGCGCCGACGACCGCGGCCGTCTGGTGGCCGCCTTCCGCAAGTACGCCCGATCCCACCTGACCGCCCCCGTCCAACCCCGCGATCGATAACTCCATGCCGCTGTCGCGTCGACCACCGGGAACACCGGACCGCCGCCCCGCACCGACCGGCGAACCGGCTTGGAGCACCGGGGGCGGCGCGGTTGCGGGCCTGTCGGTGATCAGCACTGGCGGCCCGTCGCCGGGTCAGCGGCGCCACCGGGAGCGTCCGCCGCGGTGCCGGCGCCATGGCCGCCGGTTCTGTGGGCCCCCTCGACGTGCTTTGCCCCTTCGGGAGGGCTTTCAGGGGATCTGGCCGGTGCGCATGACCGCGGCAGGTCGAGGATCTCGGGCTGGACGCCGGGTACAGCGCGGTCTGCCGGGGCCTCAGGAGGGGGCCAGGGGGAGGTGGAAGCGGGCCGTGTTGCCGTCCCAGACGGGGCGGGCGGCGGGCCACATGGTGCGCAGGGCGGCCAGGGCCTCCCCGTTCTCCAGAAGCAGGTCGGCGCGGAAGGCGGTGATGCGGCGGCGCAAGGCCAGGTCGCCGAGGCAGGTGACCAGGATGCGGGCCAGGCCCTTGCGCTGCCAGGCGTCGGCCACCAGGACGGCCAGGTCGGCGCGGCAGGGGCGGGCGGTGTCGCGGATGTACTCGGCGACGCCGATCAGCTCGCCGTCCAGGACGGCGACGATCGCCTCGCGGTCCCAGTGGTCGAGGGTGCGCAGGGAGCGGACGTAGCCGTCGGGCAGGTGCGGGACGCCGGCGAAGAAGCGGTGGTAGAGGCTGCGGCGGGACAGCCGCCGGGACATGCGCAGCAGGCGCTGTTCGTCGTGGGCGCCGTACGGGCGGATGCGTACGTCGTCCACACTGGCCGAACGCGTGAAGCGGGGGCTGGCCACCGCGAGTTGTGTCATACAACTTATTGGACTGCGGTCAGGTTGCTTCACGCAACTCGCGAAGCGGTCAGGCGCCCGGGCCGGGACGGCCCTCGACGTCGTTCGGGCCGAGTGCGGCGCCGCAGGCGTCGCAGGTGAGGCGGGCGGTCAGCCTGCCGCCGCAGCCGCGGTGGGTGATGAGGGCGGGCGGGCCGGCGGGGGCGTAGTGGCGGTCGCCCCACAGCAGCAGGCTCATCACCGCGGGCCACAGCTCGACGCCCTTGCGGGTGAGCCGGTACTCGAAACGGTCGGGGCGCTCCTGGTAGCGGACGCGGCGCAGCACGCCCTCCGCGCACAGCCGGGTGAGCCGGTCGGTGAGGACGTTGCGGGCGACGCCGAGGGCGTCCTGGAAGTCGTCGAAGCGGCGCACGCCCTGGAAGGCGCTGCGGACGATCAGCAGCGTCCAGCGGTCGCCCACCACCTCCAGCGCGCGGGCCACCGAGCAGTTCTGCGATTCGTAGGTGCGGGGCAGCACGCTCCCAGCGTAAGACGTTGCGTGACGCAACGGACACCCGGGCGGCGCGGCGCCGCCCGGGGGTCCGACAGAAGGCGTTACTTGATCTTCTTGCCGGCCGACATCAGGTGCTCGCAGGCCTCGACCACCCGCTTGGCCATGCTCTCCTCGGCGGCCTTGCCGTAGGACCGCGGGTCGTACTTCTTCTTGTTGCCGACCTCGCCGTCCACCTTCAGCACGCCGTCGTAGTTGGTGAACATGTGCGCGGCGATCGGGCGGGTGAAGGCGTACTGGGTGTCGGTGTCGATGTTCATCTTGACGACGCCGTACGACACCGCCTGCCGGATCTCCTCCAGGCTGGACCCCGAGCCGCCGTGGAACACCAGGTCGAACGGCTTCTCCTTGCCGTACTTGGCGCCCACCGCGTCCTGGATCTCCTTGAGCACCTCCGGACGCAGCTTGACGTGCCCGGGCTTGTAGACGCCGTGCACGTTGCCGAACGTGGCGGCCAGGATGTAGCGGCCCTTCTCGCCCAGCCCGACGGCCTCGGCGGTCGCCAGGGCGTCCTCGGGCGTGGTGTAGAGCTTCTCGTTGATCTCGCCGACGATGCCGTCCTCCTCACCGCCGACGACGCCGATCTCCATCTCCATGATCACGCGGGCCTTGGCGCACTCCTCCACCAGCTCGGCGGCGATGGCCAGGTTCTCGTCCAGCGGGACGGCCGACCCGTCCCACATGTGCGACTGGAACAGCGGCTCCTGGCCGCGCGCCACCCGCTCCTGGGAGATCTTGACCAGCGGACGCATGAAGCCGTCCAGCTTCTCCTTCGGGCAGTGGTCGGTGTGCAGCGCGATGTTGACGGGGTACTTCTCGGCGACCACCCGGGCGTACTCGGCCAGGGCGGTGGCGCCGACGACCATGTCCTTGACCGTCGCACCCGACAGGTACTCGGCGCCCCCCGTCGACACCTGGATGATTCCGTCGCTCTCCGCCTCGGCGAAGCCGCGCAGCGCCGCGTTCAGCGTCTGGCTGGAGGTCACGTTGATCGCGGGGTAGGCGAAACCGTCCTGCTTGGCACGGTCGAGCATCTCCGCGTAGACCTCTGGGGTCGCGATGGGCATGGTGAGCGTCCTTTCTCACGCGATGGTGCCGCCGGGCATCCGGCCGTGTGGACCGCGTCGCAGGCTGGGCCCCTACAACGGAAAGGCCGGGCGTGACGCGTCGGCCACCGTGCCGAGTCTCCGCCCGGTCCGCGGACCGACGGGCGCCACAGCAGTCAGTATCTCGAATTTTCCCGGTCGGGCCAGCGGTGGGGTCCACCCGGGATGTCTCCGGGCGCCGCGCACCGCCGCCGCGCCGGGGATATGCCCCGTGATCTGCGGAAACAACAGTGCCGCCGAAGGGGGACAGACGAGTGGTGTTTACAGTGCGCCTACGGAGCGGCAGATAGTCTCGGTCCGTGGATCTGGCGCTCATCACCTCCGACATCACCGAATGGCTGCACCCCACGGCCTGGCTGCAGCTGTTCGGCACCTTCGCGACGATCGGCGTGCTCGCCGTCATCTTCGCCGAGACCGGGCTGCTCGTCGGGTGCCTGCTGCCGGGAGACTCGCTGCTGTTCACGGCGGGGATCCTGACCGTGGTCACCGAGGTCGACGGCCAGCGGTTCCAGCCGCTGTCGCTGACCTGGCTGCTGGTCGGCGGGCCGATCGCCGCGATCGCCGGCGCCCAGCTCGGGCACTGGCTCGGCGCCCGGTACGGCCGGCGGCTGTTCGACCGCCCCGACTCCAGGCTGTTCCGCCGGGAGTGGGTGGAGAAGGCCGAGTACTACTTCAACCGGTTCGGCCCGGCGCGCGCGGTGGTGCTGGCCAGGTTCATCCCCATCGTGCGGACCTTCCTCAACCCGCTGGCCGGGATGCTGGCCATGCCGACCCGCCGGTTCCTGCTCTGGAACGCCGTGGGCGCCGTGCTGTGGACCGAGGCCATGTTCCTGGCGGGCCACTGCCTCGGCACCAGCGTCCCGGACATCGAGCGGTACATCCTGCCGGGCGTGGCCGTCATCCTGGTGCTGTCGGTCATCCCGATCATCCTGGAGATACGGCGGGGACGGGGACACGGAGCGAATAAGAACGGCTCTGAAGAGTCACGTCCGTCGCTCAGCAGTGACACTTATCGCTAACCTCCCCATGTGGGACGTCATCGGTCGGACCCTCGGGGTCTTGCGCGCATACTGATCGCGGCCGTGGCCGTGATGCTGGCATTAGCGCTTCTCGTCGTCGGCGGGGTCGCGCTGGTGAACGCGCTGAACTCCGACAGCCAGGGCGGCCCCCCGGAAGCGGCCGTCACGGCCGACAGCGCCGGCACGCCCGGCACCGAGGAACCCGCCCCCACCAGCAGCGCCACGTCGCGGAGCGCCTCCGCCACGCCCCTGGTCATCCGGGTCGTCGGAGCGCCCACCAAAGTGGTCGTGACGATGCCCGAGACCGGCGAGGTGCTGCAGCAGGGCGTGCTCAACACCGGCGAGGAACGCCAGTACGACAAGGCTCCCCTGCAGGTGGTGGCGGCGGACGGCGGTGCCGTCGAGGTGCTCATCTACGGCCGTCAGCAGCCCCGCGCGACGGCCGGGGAGCGGAAGAACTGGTTCGTGCCCGCCAGGGGTTGACCCTCGCCCGGGAGGTGAGCAGCGTCGCGGACGGCGCCCGGTGCGTCCGGGCGCCGTCCGCCGTGCACGCCTGCGCCCGTCCTCAGGAGACGCCCAGATCGGCCAGGACGAACGGGTGGCGGTACTCCAGCCCCTCGGCGGCGATGGCCGCGGCGGCGCCGCGCTCGACGATCGTGGCGACGGCGACGACCTCCGCGCCCGCCTCGCGCAGCGCCCGCACGGCCGTCAGCACCGAGTTGCCGGTGGTGGAGGTGTCCTCCACGGCCAGCACGCGGCGGCCCGCCACGTCCGGGCCCTCGATGCGGCGCTGCAGGCCGTGCGCCTTGCCCTGCTTGCGGACCACGAACGCGTCCAGCTCGCGGCCGCGCGCCGCGGCGGCGTGCAGCATGGCCGCGGCCACCGGGTCGGCGCCGAGCGTGAGCCCGCCGACGGCGTCGTAGTCCAGGTCGGCGGTCACGTCCAGCATGACGCGGCCGACCAGCGGCGCCACCCGGCCGGACAGGGTGATCCGGCGCAGGTCCACGTACCAGGACGCGCGCTGCCCGGACGACAGCACGAAGTCGCCGTGCACGACGGCCCGGTCCTTGATCTCTTTCAGCAGGTCATCACGATCGCTCACAGCCCCCCACCCTATTGGTGCCGTTCCGTGCCCTCATGAGCGCGCCGTCCCCTGTAGCGTTGCGGGGAGCCCGCCACAAGGCCGTGGGAGGTGGAGCGATGACGCCGGGGACGCTCGTGCTGCTGCACACCCCGCACGCCACCGCCGGCATATGGGGCGACCTGCCCGAGACGCTGCGCTCGTACGGGCTGGACGTGGTCGCCCCCGACGTCCAGGGCGAGGACGGCCCCCGCTACGTGGCGCGGGCGTCGCTCATCATCGCCGCGACGGCGCCGTCCCCGCCGCTGGTGCTGGCCGGGCACGGCGCGGCGGGCCCGCTGCTGCCGGGCGTGGCGCTGGCGCAGCGGGCCGCGCACCGCAAGATCGGCGGGTACGTCTTCGTCGACGCCGACCTGCCGCGTCCGCAGGCGCACGCGCACGGCGTGCCGATGCCGCCCGACTGGCCGGAGGCGCCGTGCGGCTACCTGCGCACCCGGTCGGCGCGCGGCGAGCACGACCGGGCGATGCGCGAGGCTCGGCTGCGCGGCTGGACCGTCATGGAGCAGGCACCGCCCGCCGGGGTCGCGCAGGCCCTCGGCGAGCTGATCGCCGCGCTGTGAGCGCTCAGGTGCTGTTGTCCTTCAGCAGGTCGTCCAGGAGGGCGTCGTAGTCGTCCTCGGCGCGGCCGAGGTCGATGCGGGCGCGGTAGCGCAGCCGCAGCAGGGCCTCCAGGCTGTCCTCGGCGATGGCCACGTCCTCGGGGCCGGGCTCGTCGCCGGTCCGGTCGGGCGCCGTGCCGGCGGCGACGGCCTTGCCCGCGGTCGCCGCCTCGGAGCCCGCGCCCATGCCGGTGCCGACCGCCCGGTCGCGCAGCGCGAGCACCACGTCGACGCCCCTGGTGGCCCACTCGTGCGCCCCCGCGGCGTCGCCCTGGGCGTACAGCACCTCCGCGACCGCCCGGTAGACCTCCGGGTCGCGCGGGTCGTCGGCGCGGATCTCCTCGACCAGCTTGCGGGCCTCGTCGGCGCGGCCCAGCTCGAACAGCGCGTCGGCCAGGTAGGCGCGCGGGTCGCCGTAGGTCTCGCCGCCGTCCTCGATGGCCATCCGGTAGGACTCGGCCGCCTTGTCGTGACGGCCCGCGTGCTGCCACTGCTCCCCCGCCCGCAGCAGCACCTTGGCGCGTGACACCCCGCCCGACACCGATTCGGCGAGCTCGGCGAGCCGCCGCGCCGCGCTGATGTGGTCGCCCGTGCGCAGGGTGTCGAACTCCAGGTCGTCGAGATCGTCTTCCGTCACATGGGTCACGCTTCAACGCTACCCGTCACTCGGCGAACGAAGCGGGTGAATCAAGGATGATCGTGAGTTATCTACATGTTCGGCGAAGGATTCCGCCGGGACGGCTCAGCGGCGGGAGCGTTCGAGGGCGTCCCAGAAGCCGCGGCGCAGCGCGTGCCGGACCTCGTCGTGCAGCAGGAAGTCGATCGGCAGCGAGGAGCCCTGCAGCAGGCGGGCCTCCAGGTCGGAGGGCATGCGCGGCTTGCGGGCCAGCACCGCCTCCAGCCACAGCGCGGGCGCGTCGCGGGCGACCGACTCGCCGAAGTCCTGGCCCTCCTGGTGCGCCGCCTTCACCGCGTCGGCCAGGGTGGGCGTGTTCTGCTGGACGGCGGGCACCGGCGAAACCTGCTGCGGGCCGGTGTACGGGCCGACCGGCTGGGACGGCCCGGTCGTCTGCCCGGCCGAGGGCGACGGGACGTATTGCGGGCCGGTGGTGTTCTGCGGGGCCGTGGTCTGCGCGGTGGGGGCGGGTGCGGCCGGCGCCGGCTGCAGGGGCCCGGTGGTGGACGGCGGCGGCGTGCCCGGGACGGACCCGGGGGTGTAGCCGCCCGCTCCCGTGCCGAGGTCGGAACCCGAGCCGAGGCCGGACGCCGTCCCGGACGAGCCCAGGCCGGAGCCCGAGCCGATGCCGGAGGCCCCCGGTTCGGCCGAGCCGATGCCCGAGCCCACCCCGGACGCCGAGCCGATGCCGGAGGACGAGTCGAGCCCGGAGGCGGAGCCGATGCCCGACCCCGGGCCGAGCGCCGGCGGACCCGAACCGCTGTCGGAGCCCCCGGGTTTGGCCGAGCCGATCCCCGAGCCGATGCCCGACCCCATCCCGGACGTCGAGCCGCCGCCCGCGCCGATGCCGGACGACGACCCGATGCCGGACGAGGACCCGAGGGACGGCGAACCGATGGGGGACGACGAGCCCACCCCCGACGAGCCCACCCCCGACGAGCCCGCTCCGGACGAGCCCATGCCGGAGGACGAGCCGAGACCGTAACCGCCCGACGACGACCCCGATCCGCTGCCGGAACCCGAGCCCACCCCTGACGACGGCCCTGACGACGGCCCTGACGACGGCCCTGACGACGACCCCGACGACGGGCCGGTCAGCTGCGGCGGCCCGGTGAGCGGCGTGGCGGGCGGCGGACCGCCGGGCGAGACGCTCTGCAGCGGGCCGAGCGCGCCGCCCGCGCCCGAGCCGGTGCCGTGCCCGTTGGACAGCGGCCCGGCGGGCAGGCCCGGCGAGCCCGTGCCCGACTCCACGCCCGCCAGCAGGTTGACGTAGGGGCGCAGCTGCCCGGCGGCCAGCTCGATGAGGTCGTCGCACTCCTGGCGCAGCACCCGCGAGATGGTCCAGTTGCCGTCGACCGCCACGTGCACCACGGTCACCCGGACGCCGAGGTCCTGGGCGTCCGCGACGACCTGGGCGAGATCCTCGTCACCGCTGACGATCACCGCGTCGGCCAGCGCGCCGTTGCGGGCCAGCGTCATCAGGTCGCGGTGGATCTCGGTGTCGACGCCCTCGCGGCGGCCGGGGCGGATGCGGCCGAGGCGCAGCTTGAGCCCGGGCAGGTCGGCCAGCGCCTCGTGCTCGGGGGAGCGGCGGCCCTCGACCGTCGCCTCGTACCAGTAGCAGCGCAGCAGCGGCAGGCCGGTGCGCTCGCGGGCGAGGCCGCCCAGCAGCTGCAGCAGGCCGCCGAAGTCCCAGGAAACGGTCTCCCGATGGCGTGTGCCGTGCACCGCCATGGCGCCGTCCGCCAGCAGATAGCCGGCGTCCACGAACAGCGCGCAGCGATCCATGCGGCACCGCCTTTCCTCAACTCGGGACCTCTCCGGTGACCCACGGTCAGGTTGTTCGGGGTGACCATCTCGGATGGCCGCCCTTCCTGCTCGCCCGGACGTGAGCCGCGGAAATGACCCGGCGTCTATAGCGTAGTGAAGGCCGCTGGCCACGTAAGCCCATACGGCGATTCGCCACTCTTTCACGACAGGTGGTCGGGCGCGAGCCCGCGCGGCGGCGAATCCGGCGGTCGGCCACCCCACCCGGCTTTCGCGGACGGTCAGCGCGGGACGCTACCAGCCGTTCCGGTCTGTCCATAATGCATCCCCATGATCTTTACGGGGAGAATCGGCTTCCCGGTTCAGCCGTGGGGTGTCGGAAACCAGAAGTTAACCGGGGAAGGGCGCGGCGAGGGTCAGGACACCCGGCAGGCAGGCGTCCCGCCCGGTGGCGAACGTCACCGTCCCGGTCCGACGGAGAAACGCCGGGAAGACATCGACATCTATCCCGAAGGCCAGCCCCGGGCCGAGCGCGCCGTCCGCGGAGCCGTCCAGGACGTTCCGGGGATCCCGGTCGCCCGAGGCGGGGACGAGCGGGCGTCCGTCCAGCAGCAGCCGGTCGCCCGGCAGGTCCGCGTCGCCCTCCCAGGCCACCGCGCCGACGCGGCCGGGCCGCCCGGCGGTGAACAGCCCGCCCACCGGCGTGTCGAGCCGCCGCGGGCCCGGGCCGAGCACCGGGGCCCGGCCCGTCCCCAGCGTGTCGAGCACCATGGCCTGCCGGCGCGGCGCGTCCGGGGAGGCTACGACCACCACCAGCGCCCACCCCGCGTACCGCGCCGCACCCGTGCGCAGCGGCGGGTCGGCGCCCCACCACACGCCGCCGCCGTACCGCCGCACGAGCGGGGTGACGTCGGCGAACGCCTGGTACACCGGACGGGTCGGCAGCCGTCCGCGGCTCACCTCGGCGGCGCGGACCGTCCGGTACGACCCGCCCGGCGGCCGCAGCCGGAGGGTGACCGGCCCGTCGGCGCGCACCGTGGCCGACCAGTACAGCCCGGCCCACAGCACCCGCGACCGCCCGGGCAGCCGCACCCGGGCCGCGCTCGACGCCTTCGTGGCGGGTGAGCCGTCCCGGTCCAGGCGGCGCATCCGCCACCGGTCGTTGTCGCGGCGGTCGCCCTCGCGGCGCAGTGCGCGGCGGCAGCCGGGGTGGGAGTGGTCGCAGGTGAGCAGCGCGTTGCCCGCGTGGACGACGCTCAATCCGCCGTCGGCGGCGAAACGGGCGGGCAGTCCGTCGCGCATGACGCCGTACGGGGCGCTGGCCGTGGCGGCGTCGCCGCTGTGCGAGGACGACACCGTGACCGCGGGCGGCGTGCCGTGGGGCGCGGCCGGGGCCACATCGACGTGCAGGTAAGCGGACGTGACGGCGCCTGGGCGCAGTGGCGCGCGGGTGCAGCGCAGCCGGTCTTCGCGCGGACGGCAGTGCCAGCCGTCACCGGGCGGGTGCCGCTCTGTGAACAGCGCCGCCTCACGTCCGGCCGGGCCGCCCGCGTACGTCACGCCGGGCGGCAGGGCGACCTCGGCGACCAGGCCCCCGGAGAGGCCGGCGCCGTCGTTGCCGACCGATATCGCGACGATGCCCCGCTGGCCGCGCACCAGGGCGCCGACCGTTGCGATGCTCGCCGTCAGCCGTGCCGGAGGCCGCGTGACCGGGGGTTTCACCGAGGACGGCGGCGCGGGCGCGGAAGGACGTGACGACGGCGTGCCTCCGGGCGCCGGCGGGTCGGCCGCGGGCGGCGGCTGGGCGGCGGGCGGCGGCTGGGCGGGCGGCTTCGGATCTTGCGCCTTACTGGGCATAGCGGACGAAGGAGACCGGGCGGGCAGCCCGGGGGCCGGCCGGATCGGTGTGCTCCCCGACATCAGCGCCGGCACGAGCCCGACCAGCGCCGCCAGGACCGCCGCCCCGCCGCCGAGCGTCTTCCACCGCTTCCTCAGCCGCCGCAACCGGCCGAGGACACCGCCGAACACCGACCCGCCCTTGGCGGCGCCGATGTACGCGGCGGTCGCCGTGCCCAGGACCAGCGGGCCGATGACATCGCGCAGCGCCGAGTTGATGGCGGTCATCTCCGCGTAGATCGCCTTGCAGCGCTCGCAGCCGTCCAGGTGGCGCCCGACGGGACGCGACTCGCGCCGCGACAGGCCGCCGCGCACGTACGGGCCCAGCTTGTCCAGCGTCGCGCGGCACTCCTCGTCCACCGGGGCTGCGGGCGCGCCGAGGAGGTGCATCTGCAGGTACGCCTGGCGCAGCCCCTCCCGCGCCCGGTACGCCAGCGCCGCCACCCCGTTGGGGGTGAGACCGAGCAGCGGCGCCACCTCGGCCGGCTTGGCGCCCTCCACCTCGGTGTGCCACAGCACCGTCTGCCACCGCTCGGGCAGCGACCGGAACGCCCGCACGATCATCGAGCGCTCCAGCCCCTCCAGCGCCGGATCGACGAACGGGACGCCCGGGTCGTACGACTCGATCTGGTCGGTGGACTGCAGCCGCCGCTCGCCCCGGTACCGGTCGTAGACGGTGCGGCGGACCGCCGTGAGCAGGTACGGGCGGAACCCCGAGCTGGGCCCGCCGCCCCGGCGCAGCACGTCCAGGACCTTGGCGAAGGCGTCCTGCACGACGTCCTCGGCGGCGTCGGCGCCGATCAGGTGCCGCGCCAGGGTCCGGGCGGCGGCCAGGTGCCGCTCGTACAGCTGCGCGTAGGCCGACAAGTCCCCGGCGCGGATGCGCGAGATCAGGGCCGCGTCGCTCGCCTCCGTCGCGGCGGGCTCCGGCGACGCGGCATCGCTCACGACAACCTCCCGGGCCGATCGAGGCGGCCCCCGCCCGGGCCGCTCCGGTTCACCGAACACTTATCGTGACTTCACAGACACGTAAAGTCGCGCAAGATGATTCCGCAAACCGCGTCATGGCCCAACGGTTTCGCCGTCTGTGTCGGTGAACCCCGGACCCGAGCTCGCGGGATGCAAGGCCGACCGCGTGTCGCGGCGGGGTGAACTGCTCGACGGCGAATCAGGCGGAAGTGGGGCGATCGACGTCGCACCGATCAGCGTCCAACCGGTCAGCGTCGCACCGGTCAAGGGAGGCCGCCCGCCCCGTTCCCGCGGGGCGGGCACTTTCCGGGGCCGCAGAAGGTTGACGGTCCGGGGTCCGGGGCCGCGGCGGACGGAAAGGCCGCGGCCGTCCCGTGACCGCGCAGGCGCCATCGTGTCGTCGGTGCCCCGACGAGGGGGCGGGGCAGGCGCCGATGGCCCGGTGGGAGGCGTCCGTCCCGTCGGAGGGGGCGGGACGGACGCAGCCCCCGCGGCGCCGCGGTCAGCCCGTGAGCTGCACGTCGCGCAGCTCGGACAGCTCGGTCTCGGTGCGGGGCGTGCGCCAGCGCACCCGGCACTCCCGGCCCGACAGCTGCACCGTCGCGATCGCGTTGTCGAACCACGGCCCCTCGGTGACGCGCCACCGCAGCGGCGGCGGGGCGACCCTGGCCAGCCGCGCCAGCAGCCGGAACGCCCACGCCGTGCCCGGCACGGCGGCGACCTTGTTGGCCCATCGGATCGTGCCGTGCAGCTGGTTGCGGAACGGCGAGCACACCACCTGCGAGATCGTCGACCGGGTGTCCGGGGAGGTGACCCGCGCCAGGTAGGAGTAGTGCACGTCGCCGGACAGGAACGAGATGCTCGCCGGGGCGGCGCCGCGCTCGCCGCGCGCCACCGCGAGCACGTCCTCGGCCACCAGTCGGAACGAGGCGTTGAACGCGGCCCAGTGCTCCAGGTCGGCCGCCTGCCGCATCCGCTCGGCGATCCACGCGCCCTTCTGCCCCCAGGCGCCCTCGGCCATCGCCTCGTTCCAGTTCTCGGCGTTGTGGATGGTCCGCGGCAGCAGGTACGGCAGCGAGCTGGCGATCAGCAGGTGGTCGCGGTCGCCCTGGCACTGCTCGTCCAGCCAGCGGAACTCCTCGTCGTCCAGCATGCCGCGGCGCTCGGAGGTCAGCAGCCGGGAGCAGCGGCTGTCCACGACGATCAGGCGGGTGCCGCCCCAGTCGTGCTTGTAGCTCCAGCGCGCGGACGCCGGGTCGCGGTCGGCCCGGTCGGCGAACTCGTCCAGGATCTCGCCGCCGTCGCCGCCGTTCTCGGACGCCGCCAGCACCGCCTTGTACACCAGGTCGGCCGCGCGCTCCTCCGGCGACAGGTTGCCCAGGTGCTGGTAGATCCAGTACGAGCCGATGCCGCCGATGATCCGGTCGCGCCACCACGGCGTGGCCTCCATCTGCTGCCGCCACGCGTAGGAGGTGTTCCAGTCGTCCCGGATGTCGTGGTCGTCGAAGACCGTGTAGGTGGGGACGGTGGACAGCAGCCAGCGCACGGCCGGGTCCTCGCGCCACGCCAGCCGGTACAGGTAGGTGTAGTCCTCGAACTCGGCCAGCTCGTCGTAGGGCTCCTGGCCGGGCTTGCGGCGCTGCGCGATGAACGCGCGCATCTCGTCGCTCAGCTCGTCGGCGTACACCTGGTCGCCGACCATCAGCAGCACGTCGGGCCGCTCGCCGCCGCTCGCCATGACGTGCCCGTAGGCCGACAGCGCGTCCAGCCCGTGCCGGTTGGCCTTGTCAGGGGAGCGGCGGCACGACCCGAACGCGATCTTCAGGGTTTCGGGTTCGCGCGCCATCGTGCGGATGACGCTCGGCGGGTACGTGGACCGGGGCTCCGGCCACACCGTCTCGCCGTCGAGCGTCACCTCGTACGGCACCGTCGTGCCGGGCTCCAGGTTGTCGACGTCGACGAGTGCGTAGTGGTGCCCGTGCAGGGTGAACGTCCGCGCTGCGGCGTCCACGCCGCGTTCCCGTGACAGGACGCGCACTTCGCAGGGGGCGTCGGTCTCCACCCAGACGGTGGCGCTCCGTTCGCTCACGTGCCTGAGCAGGGGCCCGAGTACCAAGGCGGTCATAGTCGGCTCTCTATCGAACGGGGGATGGCCAACGTCCATCATTCCGCTCGATCCGCGTCGGCTCCCGGGCCCCGGCCGAAATACTCAGCGAGCGTTCACGGACACGACGTTGTAGGGCGTGGTCGGAGTGGGGGTGGTGGTGAAGCGCGCGTTGGGCATGTACAGGCGTCCCTTGAACGCGGCCACGGTCGTCGGCACGTCGAAGCGGGGGTCGGTGATGCGGCGCAGCAGCTTCGCGGACGTGCCCTTGTGGTTCACCTTCAGCACGGCCACGGCGTTGGTGCGGTTCTGCACCACGTACAGGGTGTTGCCCCGCAGCAGCAGGCCGTCGCCGTTGACGACGGACTCGCCGCCCAAGTCGACGGTGCGCGCGACCCCCGTCTTGGGATCGACTCTGAACAGCTTGCCCGTGGTGCTCTGCACGATCAGCAGGCCCTTGCCGTCGGGCGTCCTGGCGATGCCGTTGGCGTTGTGCCCGGACGGGTCGTAGACGAAGTCGCCCGACAGCGGGAGGCGCTGCGCGGCCTTGGGGAGCTTGCCGCCGCGTCCCAGGGCCAGCTTGTAGAGGGCGGGCTGGGGAGACATCGAGTCGGTGTACCAGGCCGCGTCCCCGGTGAGCACCACGTCGTTGATGAACGTGGTGCCGCTGCCCAACTGGTAGGACGCCAGCACTTTTCCGGTGCGGGTGTCGATGACGCGGGCGTCGCCGGCGCCGCCTCCGGAGGCGAACAACCGCCCGGCGGCGTCGATCTTCACCCCGGTCGTCGGGGTGCCGGGGCCCTGGCTGATCACCTTGCCCTTGCCGGTGCGCAGGTCGGCGCGGTAGATGCTGCCGTCCGCGAGCGAGCCCAGGTAGGCGTACGGTCCGGAGCCGATCGCGATGCCCTCGGGCCGGAACCCGTCCGGCAGTGCGAACGACGTCGGGTACGCCGCGTGGTGCCGCGCGACGACGCCCGCGGGGGAGGCCGCGGCATGCGCGGCGGGCGCCGCGGCGGCGACCAGCCCGAGGGCGGCGAGCGAGGCCGCGGCCACGGTGCGGCGGCGGCTCATGGAGATCGTCCGTTCTGTCATGCGCCCAAGATTTCCAGGGGGGCACCGCTTGGGAAAGCCCTTTCCCATGGCCGGACCGCGCCACCCGTCCCCACTGCGTCGCCCCGCTGCGGCGCGCCGACACCTGTCAACCTGCGCCGTCAAGCCCGCAGGGCAAAGGGCACGTAGATCAATTTCCACTTGGCGAAGATCTATGTCAGAGTCTTTCCCTCACCGACAGGGTTGACGTTTACCTATCAGGTGCATACTGAGGGGGAGGCCGACGGTTGAAGGTGTACTTCGCCGATCGGCGACTGCGCGATCGATGTGCTGACGATCGGGAACTGCGGAGGGAGTACGGCGCCGAGGGAGCCAGGAAGATCAAGTTGCGGCTCGCGGTCCTGGCGGCGGCCGAGTCGCTGGACGACGTCATGCGCGCCCCTGGCAAGTGCCATCCCCTGCACGGGGACCGCGCGGGCTGCTACGCCGTGACGCTGCACGCGGGCTGGCGCCTGGTCTTTCAGCTGCTCACGGGGAGGGACGGTGAGGAGAGCGGGTTCCGGCTGATCGCCATAGAAGGCGAGCGGGAGACGCCGGGCGAGGTGGCCGCACTGGTCACCGAGATCGTTGACTACCACGAATGAATGACCGGGATCGAGGGGAGGAGGAGCGACGGTGACCAAGGAACCCGTGGTTGACGTCTATCCGGCGGGTGAACCGGACTACGCCGTGCCTCCCGGCGAGACCATCAGGGAGTTCCTGGACGAACTCGGCATGAGCCAGCGGCAGCTCGCCGTCCGGCTGGGGCTGACGGCCAAACATGTCAACCAGCTGATCCAGGGGCTGGTACCGCTGTCCCCCGAAGTGGCCCAGCGGCTCGAACTGGTCACCGGCATGTCGGCGCGGATGTGGAACCGGCTGGAGGCCGACTACCAGTCCGCACGGCAGCGTCTGCGGCATCGCGGGGACATGGCGGAACTGACCGCATGGCTGGCGGAGCTGCCCGTCTCCGACCTGGTTCGGCGCGGTGACCTCCCCGCCGAGCCGGACGACCCGCGTGATCGCGTACACCAGCTTCTGATGTTCTTCGGCGTCGCCAACGTGTCGACCTACCGGGAGCTGTACGAGGCGCCCGCACTCGACTTCCAGCGCACCAGGGCCCCTGGCGCCAGACCGGGGGCGGTCGCGACGCTCCTGCGGCTCGCCGAGCTCAAGGCCCGCGACATCTCCTGCGATCCCTACAGCCGTCAGGGGCTGGAAGCGTCGCTCGACAAACTCCGGCAGCTGACGTTGCAGCCGCCGGGTGTGCTGCTGCCGCTGATGCGCGACATCTGCGCGCGCAACGGCGTCGCGGTCGTCATCGTCCCGGATTTCGCCGACACGCACGTCAAGGGCATGACCCGATGGCTGTCGGCGGACAAGGCGATGGTCGCGCTGAGCACTCGTCACGACAGTGCGGGCGAGCTGTGGTTCACCTTCTTCCGGGCGATCCACCAGGTCCTCAAGCACGGCCGGAGCAAGTCGATGGTGTGGATCCACGACGGCCGCCCCGGCGCCGACCCGAGGGAGCGCGAGGCGGACGCGTTCGCGCGCGACCTGCTGATCCCGCCGGACCAGGCGGCCGCCCTGGACTCACTGGACGGCCCGGACGAGGTGCGCAGGTTCGCCGACCGGATCGGTGTCGCCGTAAGCGTGGTGACCGCACGCCTGCCCGGCAAGGCGCGCATGCGGGGCAAGCACGCCCGCGAGATCGACTTCTCCGAGTTCTGCCCCGCCTAGACGTTCTGTCCAGGTGCTACGGCCGATGGTTGCGGTGCGGCCGAGTCATTGGTGCGGCAGGGCACGAGCGCGGAGGGCCGGACGGTGTTCACCGGGGAGCGGTCGGCATCCTGCGCGACGCGGGCCTCGGGCCTGTGGGCGGGTATTGCGTCGTCGGCCACGCTGCCGCCGAGCGTCACCCGCACATGCTGGCCGCGCCGCACCCGGAGGAGCACTTCACCTACGGACTGCGGCTCCTCGTCGAGGGCATCCGCGGGAGGATCCGTCAGTTGTAGATGGCGGCGCCCTTTGAACCGGTGATCCGGTCCTTGTCGCCGTCGCGGGCCTTCGGCTCGAAGCGGACGACGGCGCCCGTGTGGTCGATCTTCCGCACGGTGACGGTGAGGCCCGCGTCCAGGCTGAACCTGCCGGTGCCCCGGTGGAAGGCCTGCGTGGACTCGCCGTTCGTCCGGATGACGACATAGGTCACCTTGTCGGGCGGCACATGGGTGAGCAGGAACGTCGTGATGCCGAACTTCTGATCCAGCGGGATGGCGGTGGCCCTGCCCCGGACGACGATCTCGCAGTCGGCGTCCTTGCACGCCTTCGCGTCGGCGCCGTGCGACCCGGTCAGCTCGGGGTGCGGCAGCGGAAGCAGCGGGGTGGCGGTCGCGCTCTTGTCCGCCGCGGGACGTTCGGACGACGAGGAGCACCCGGCCACCATGAGCACGGTGACGACCAGCGGGATCGCACGCCTGACGAGCGTGATGTGACTCATGGTAGGCCTTCATAGCAGAACGTGACCGAGGGTGATCCCGAACCTGCCCGCGCGTCAGAGAAGCGAACCCGTTCATGGGCTTGTGGTCACGTCACGGCAAGGACGACCGGCCCCTGCCTGACCACCGCACCACGCTGCTCGCCGTCTTCGACGCGCTTGCGGCCGGCACCGCGGCCGCACCTCCGCCAACGCCATACCGGGCCTGTGCCGACTGCCCGAGCGGCCGGCTTCCGCCGAATACGCCAATGTGAAGGCCGCCTGCGACTCGCCATGGCTCGAGCCGCTCGGCCACTCGGAGTTCCAGGGCCCGCACATGGTCAAGCCCCCGCCGAATACTGGCAGAAAATGAGAAATCAGGTGCTCGTTTATGTTTGGGGTGCTTCGAAGTCGGTTGTGCCGATGTGGAGGGTCGCCGAACGGCGATGCTCCGACGGCGCTCGAAACGCAGATTGCATGCGCCGCTCCGAGATGAGCGCGGCAGAATGCCTGCATGCGATGGGGCTGGGTCTGGGGCGGTTCGGTCGCCGCGACGTGCGGGGTGGTGGCGGTGGCCCTGTTCCTGGGTGACCTGGAGAAGCTGTCGTGGGTTGCGGGCGCGGGGTCGTTCATCCTCGCGGTGCCGTCCCTGGTTGCGGCCCTGTGGTCGCAAATCGGCGACGCCACTTCGCGTCGGCCCTCTGATCCGGCGGACGAAAGCGTATTTTCTGGCCGGATCCGCACCCAAGTGCCTCATGCGGCTCATGAGGACAGTCCGGTCGCCGTAGAGTTGATCACGCCTTGGATGCGGTTGGTCAAACGACTCACCTACGCGTTCAAAGGCGGAGGCTGCGGCCTTCTTTTCTCCGTAGGGGTACTGGTCCTGCCATCGAAATTCGGGCTGGCGCCTTCCCCCGACTTGGAGGTCTGGCTGTTCTGCTGCTCGCTTTGCGGCGGAACGCCGGCCTTCCTCATGTTCACCCTCTCCACCACGTCTGACGGCAGGGACCTGCTCATTGCGGACAGCGCTGGCCTTACCGTCGTGGACAAGCGCTGGATACGCGAAGGGCAGCGCAAGATGTCCTTCTCCGTCCCCTGGACGCTGGTGCGCCGCGTCCGCGTGATCGCCGAACCAGGCGGCGCCTCCTACGCCGTGGTCGTGGAGTTCAAGCAGGCGCCGCCCGACACGCCGGAGGGCGAACAGCTCGCGATCGTGAAGGAGCGCAGCCAGCACGTCTCGGCTTACAACGGCCATGTCGTGGCCCGACTGGACCTCTCCTCGGGCAGCAGGAAGCGCACTGCGCTGCTCCCCCGGATCCGCACAGCGCTCGCCCGGTTCGGCGGCGATGTCTACGGCCCATAGCCCGCGTCCTGCTGATGAAGCGGAGTGATCTCGGGGACGGGCGTAGGGCCCTGGCTGGAGGCGCTGACACCATCCGTTGCGGCCGTGCGGGCTGTCGCCGCGGGGAGCTTGGTCGGTCCTGGTGGTTGGCCGCTGCCGCGGCGGTGGTGGAACCGGGGCCTTGAACGGCGACTGCGGGCCGTGCTTCCAGGGCGAGGGGCGGAGGGCCCCGATGCCGTCCCCATGTGACCGATCGCGGCGACGTTCGGAGTTCACAAGCCTTGCGGCGTGCGGGGGCTGTGATGCCAGGACGGGGGCTGGTAGGGCGGCGTTGTGGCGGGGCGGTGAGCGGGGGTGCTTTCGAGGTGGCGGACGAGGAGTTCGGCGGTCTCCTGGAGGTCGATGAGGGGGCGCCGGACGCAGCGGCCCGGTCCGGGGCGCCGGCAGAAGTGCTGCGGGAGGACCCAGACGTTCAGCCCTGGCAGCTCCACCACGGAGACGCCTTCCTCGTCGCTGCCGCGTCTGCCGGTGTGGCCGCGTTCGCTCAGGTTGAGTGTCAGTGTCTGCGCTGCGGTGCCGGGGTGTATGCGCAGGGGGGGCGGCCTGGCCGGCGGAAGGGCAGGGGCAGCGCGAACCAGACGGTCTTGCCGGGCGTGCGCTGCGTGGACAGCCGCGATCGGGACGGGCCGGTTCCCCAGTCGCGGTGACCGCGGCGACGAGGTCGAGGCCCTTGCCGTGCTCGTCCAGCAGACCGGTGCCTGCGGTGCGGGGGAGGGCGGGTCTGGCGCAGTCGAAGATCGAGACGACGAGCTGCGGAGCGGGGACCGTGCGGCGCCGGTGAGCCAGGGGCCGAAGGTCATCGTGCACGCGCGTTGCCGACCGACCCGGCGACGCGCGGGTCGGCCTCGCTGTTCATGACCGAGGCCGAGCGGCAGTGGATCCGGCCCGGGCGCCGCATGCTGTACGCCGGCCTCGAACCCGCGTCCGAGCACGTTGCGGCGTGCCTGCGGGTGCGACCGGGGGACGAGATCATTGCGCGGCGCAAGATGATGACCGCCAACGACGTCCCGGTGCGGATCGCCACGTCCTACTTCCGGGCCGACCTCTTCGGCGGCACGCGCATCGCCGAGCCCGAGTTCGTCAAGCCGTCCCTACAGGCCGCGATCGAGGCGCTCGGGTACGCCTTCGGGCATGCGGAGGAGACGCTGACCGCGCGTCCCGCGACGCGGTTCGAGGCCGACACGCTCGAACTGGACCCGGGCGAGTGGGTGGTGCAGGTTCTGCGGGCGTCCTACTGCACCGAAGACACACCCGTGCACACGCTGGAGACGATTTGCTCCGCTGCGCGGCATATCTTCACCATCGGCCAGGTCGGCGGCCTTGACGAGTTCTGAGGCCATGCTTGGTCCCGTGCAGATCCCGTCGGATCTGCACGGGTACGTCTGGTGAATGCTTGTCGCGTTTTGTGGTTTGTGTAGGTTGGGGGTGGTTTTTATTGGGGGGTGGGGCTAGACGGGTTTTGTCGCGTAGTAGTAGAGCGAGATGTCTTCCGGGGCGTGGAGTCGTTCTTCGCCGTCTGCGCCGATCATGAGGACCCAGCCTTTCGGCGGTGAGCCGTAGGCCGGGCCGGGTTCCGTGATGGTGAACGGTCCGGTCCCGTTCTGGGCCCAAACTGTGGCGCCGAAGGTGACCTTGTGACCGTCACGGGTGCGGTATTTCGTCATGTGCCGTTGATATCAGGCCGACATGCCGCCGCCAAGAGTTTTGGGTTGTTCGGCTGTCGCATTTTGGCGTTTTGTGTGTTTGATCTGGGGTGCGTCGCCTGTTTTAGGAGATGTGGACGAGGTGGTGCAGGGTGCGTTCGAGTTCCGCGCGGATGATGCGGCCCGCCTCGGCGGGGGAGCGGTCGCGGATCGCCTCGACGAGGGCGGCGTGGGCGGCGTGGCCGTTGGCGTCGGCCGTGTGGACGTCGATGAGCTTCGCCAGGTCGAGCAGGCCGTCGCGCAGCACGGGGACGAATGTGGTGAACAGGTCCGACAGCACCGGGTTGTGCGCGGCGGCGACCACGGCGACGTGCAGGGCGATGTCGGCGTCGATGAACGCGGTGTCGTCGCCGCTCGCCTCGGCCTCGCGGCGGGCGGCCAGCCGGGCGTCCATGGCGGCGAGGTCGGCGTCGGTGCGGCGTTCGGCGGCGAGTTCGGCGGCGCGGATCTCGACCATCAGGCGGATCTCGTAGACGTCCGCGACCGAGGCGCGGCGCAGCCGGGTCGCGAAGTCCTCGACCGGCTCGGTGGCGACGACGAACACGCCCGCGCCCTGCCGGGTGCGCACCAGGCCGGCCCCGGCCAAGGCGCGGATGGCCTCGCGGACGGTGGAGCGGCCGACCCCCAGCTCCCGGGCCAAGGCCGTCTCGCCGGGAAGACGGGAGCCGACCGGCCAGTCACCTGCGGCGATCCGCTCCCGCAGGTGCCGGACGGCCTGGTCGACCAAGGGGCTGGGACGGAGCACCGCAACACCTCTGCTTGTCTGACAACCTGATGAATGGCTAGAGTACCCCGCATGCCGACGCGTGGTCTGCTTCTCGTCCGCCGCGGCGGGGCCTGACCGGACCGGCACCCCGCCGCGGGGGTCGACGCTGCCGGTCCGTCGACCGGTCTCGTCAAGGAGAACACGTGGAAGCGTTCCCGACCCTGCGCACCCCCGAAGGCCCCGTGCCGGACGACGCGCCGTGGTGGAATCCGCAGCGCGGCAGCGCGATGCCCTACCACCGCTACCGCCCGGCGCACGAGCGCGTACCCCTGCCCGCCATCGACCGCACCTGGCCCGACAAGCGCATCGAAAGCGCGCCCCTGTGGGTGCCGGTGGACCTGCGCGACGGAAACCAGGCCCTGGCCGAGCCGATGGACCCCGCACGCAAGCGGAAGATGTTCGACCTGTTCGTGGCCATGGGCTTCAAGGAGATCGAGGTCGGCTACCCGTCGGCCAGCCAGACCGATTTCGATTTCGTCCGGCACCTGGCCGAGGCGGACGCGGTGCCCGACGACGTGACGCCGGTGGTGTTCACCGCCGCCCGCGCCGACCTGATCGAGCGGACGTTCGCCTCGATCGAGGGGCTGCCGCGTGCGGTCGTCCACCTGTACACCGCCACCGCGCCGACCTGGCGCGAGGTGGTGCTCGGTCGCGACCGGGCCGAGCTGCACGCTCTCATCATGGAAGCCGCCGCGCATGTCGGACGGCTGGCGTCCCGGTGTCCGGGGGTGCGCATGGAGTTCTCGCCGGAGACGTTCATGCTCACCGAGCCGGACTACGCGCTGGAGGTCTGCGACAGCCTGACCCGGCTGTGGGAGGCGTCGCCCGACCGGCCCGTCATCCACAACCTGCCCGTCACCGTCGAGATCGCGACGCCCAACGTGTACGCCGACCAGATCGAGTACATGCACCGCCACCTGGCGGACCGGGACGCGGTGATCCTCTCGGTGCATCCGCACAACGACCGGGGCACCGGGGTGGCCTGCGCCGAGCTGGCGCTGCTGGCGGGCGCGCAGCGGGTCGAGGGGTGCCTGTTCGGCAACGGCGAGCGCACCGGCAACGTCGATCTGGTGACGCTGGCGCTGAACCTGCACGCCCAAGGCGTCGATCCCCGGATCGACTTCTCCGACATCGACGAGATCCGCCGGGTGGTCGAGCACTGCAACCGGCTGCCCGTGCACGAACGCCACCCGTACGCGGGCGACCTGGTCTACACCGCGTTCTCCGGCACCCACCAGGACGCGATCGCCAAGGGCATGGCGCACCACGCGCGCCGCGCCGCCGAGCTCGGCGTGCCGGAGCGGGAGGCGCCGTGGGACGTGCCGTACCTGCCGATCGATCCGGCGGACGTCGGCCGCGACTACGCCGCGGTGATCCGCGTCAACAGCCAGTCGGGGAAGGGCGGCGTGTCCTACCTGCTGCGCACCGAGTACGGGGTGGACCTGCCCCGGCGGCTGCAGATCGAGTTCTCGCAGGTCGTGCAGCGTTTCACGGACGACAGCGGCACGGAGGTCACCGCCGCGCAGCTGTGGGACCTCTTCCGCGCCGAGTACCTGGACAGGGCGGACGAGGGGCCGGTCGTGCCGGTGGAGTGGCGGACCGTCCACAGCGGGCCCGAGCGGCACGACTTCACCGGTGTGCTGCGCGTCGACGGGGTGGAGGACGAGTACACGGGCACGGGCAACGGCCCCTTGGACGCGCTCACCGACGCGTTGGCGAAGGCCGGGATCAAGGTGGACGTGCTTCAGTACGTCGAGCAGGCCACACAGCAGGGCGCCGACGCCAACGCGGTCGCATACGTCGAGTGCCGTGTGGACGGGGTGGTGCGCTGGGGCGCCGGTCTCAGCACGTCGCTGCTGACGGCGTCGGTGCGGGCGCTGCTGTCGGCGGTGAACCGCGCGCGATGACCGGGCGGCCGCGCCGCGACGGCCCCGGAGCGGCGCGGCCTCGGTCGCGGCGCCGTCGGCCGAACCCCCTGCGCGGGCAGGCGGATTGGCGCTGGTGCGGGTTTCTGATCTCTTGTACTTTGTCGGTGACCGTCGCGAGGAGCGATCATATGATCACACGTGGCAGGTGGCCGCTGGCTCTGGCCGCCGTCATGCTTCTGTCGGCCGCCTGCTCGTCCGGGGACGAGCCGCACACGCTCACCCTCGACGTCACCGGCGAGGGCAAGGTCTCCGTCACCTACGAAATCAACGGCGATTCCACGACCGAATCCGAGGTCACGCTGCCCTGGCGCAAGGAGATCAAGCTCACCAAGCACGGCACGGACACCTGGAAGGTCGCCATCCAGCACAAGGACGACGGCCAGGTGAACGCCGTGGCCTACGTCGACGGCCGGCCCATCACCCGCGCCGAGGGGACGGGCAGCGGCACCAGCAACCTGAGCGGCTCCGTACGCTAACCCCTTCGCCGGCGGAAAAGGCCCTTGTCATGCCCCAGGGAGGGGGCTTGAACGCGTCAGAGCGCGGGGGACTGGCCCATCGTCCCTGGTCCTCGTCGCGGTAGAGCATGTGGCAGTGGGCATGTAGGGCCGGTTCCGCTGCGCGGCGCGGCGATCTCTGGGCATTTTCCCAGAGGCGGCTGGACGCTGCGCGTGATATGCGGCGTTCCGGATGAAGACCGGGCTTCAGCGGGACTGCCGGGCACCGCGCCGCCACATGTCGCGGGTAGGGCCCCTGCCACCAGCACCAGGGCCTGTCCGGTGGTTCATGGTGGATGTGCAGCGGTGCGGGGGCCGGAGCGCTCCGGTGGCGACAGGCCGGACTTGTTGGTGGGGTGGCGGTGCCGCGCCGCACTTCGGGGCGGTCGGTGCGGTTTTCGGCTGCTTCTCGGTGTCGGCGGCGCGGCTGTATCGGTAGCGGGCGCGCGGCCGCCAAGGGTTACCGGATACCCACTGTTCGGCGGGGAGGGCGGGAAGCACGAACGGCCCTCGGCGACGTGCCGGCGGGCGTCCGGCCGACGACCTCCGCCATCTCGTCGAAGGTGATGCCGAACACGTCGTGCAGCAGGAACGCCGCGTGTTCGGCGGGCAGCCCCCATTGCCGGGTAGATCCGAGCTAATTCGTGGGTAACACGCCTATATTGGCCGTTGTTCGGCGCTGGTT
The DNA here is from genome assembly GCF_039539665.1 of Actinomadura keratinilytica. NCBI lineage: Bacteria > Bacillati > Actinomycetota > Actinomycetes > Streptosporangiales > Thermomonosporaceae > Actinomadura > Actinomadura keratinilytica. The sequence continues at coordinate 14,156 of NZ_BAABDO010000028.1, read as the reverse complement.
ACGGGGAGCGGTATGGGCGACAGGACGCACGGACGTGGGGAGCGGCATCAAACCGGCGGGTCGGACAGCGAGCGAGAGCCGTGGCTGCTGCCGGACGGGCAGGAGCGGCTGCCGCACAAGGGGGGCGCCCTGTTCAAAGGGCACTCGGCGGGTAGGTCGCTGAAACTGGGCTTGGACCAGATTTCCCCATTCGAGGAAATCGAGGTGACGGTGCGGGAACCCGGCGGCACTTACGGCCGTCGGCACCACATGATGTGGCAGGCCCCGTGTGTGATCCTTCGTCGCTGCCGTCCCGCCGCCGAATGGTTCCCCCCGATCTACCAGGAGCGGCTGTCGGCGCTGTGCGACCTGTACGTGGCCTCCTACACCAAGGCGCGGACGTGGGGCCCTACCTTGAGCATCCGGGTGTCCGCAGACGCCGACCCCTACACCTTCGAACCGTCGGTTGAACCCTGCCGCAAGGTCGGTTTCGCCGACGACGACCCCCTTGCGGCCCCGGTGGTGGGGACGGTCCACGTGGCGGCGGAGGAGGGAGACTTCGAACGCTGGCAGGACGCCGCCCTCGAATATCTCACCGAGATCAATGACGTGGTCGAACAGCTCAGCCGCGTCTGGTGCGATGACGGAAAGCAGATCTCGCTGTCGTCCTGGCGCACCCGCCGCCGGTTCGCTCGCTGGCAGTCGGCGCTGGCCGACGGGTACGACCGCCTTCTGCGCGCGTCCGAGCGGTATCGGCCGGTCCATGACGAGGTGCGCGCCCAGGCGGAGGAGACCGCGAGGGCCTTTCCGCGGATGGGGGCGCAGATCGCCCGGCTTTTCGCCTGGCAGCGGCGGAAGCTGTGGTACCTGGCGCCCGCCGAAGAAGACGAGTTCCGCATCATCCGCTCCGACGTGGTGGCGCCGCCCGAGGCCGACCAGCAGCCCGGCGGGTTCGGGGACGTCATCGAGGAGGCACAGGACAAGCGCTTTCACCTCCACCTGGTGGACTGGGACGAGGAAGCGGTCCGTGTCTCCGACCGCGAGTTGGCCGCCATCGCCGAGGGGCTGCCGCCGTACGCCGGGACGACCCCGGCGGGAAAACCGATCGCCCCGCAGTTCCCCTCCTCCCTCCTCGACCTGGCCGAGGACTGGTACGGATCCACCGTGAAGCGCCTCAACGACCGTGACGAACTGGAACGCGACCGCGAGTGGCGCGCCGAAGCAGAGCGGAAACGGGCCCAGCAGCCGCCCCGCCGGACGACGCGCTACTACGGCGGTTCCGGGAGCGACTACGGCGGGTTCGGCATCCACACGTGACGTCCGGCCGCCGTCGGGTCGTGCGGCCGGAGCGCCTTCCCGACGCCCTCAGCCGATCTTGAAGGCGAGCAGGTCGGCGTAGCGGGATGCGTAGTGGGCAGCGAAGATCATGTCGCCTCCGGTCATCAGCTGCCAAGCACGGTCGCTGACGGATGAGCCGGCGGAGTGCCGGCACTGCCAGACGAGCTCCCCGGTCGCGGCGTCCCAGCCGAACACGCCCCCGCTGATCTCGCCCGGTATCGCAGTGTCCGAAGCCGGGATGCCCGCGAACACGATCCCGGCGCAGACGACCAGATCGCTCACGGCCGACGCGATCTTGGTGCTGCTCGTCCAACGTGTCCGCCCGGTGGCCGCATCGAGCGAGAACACCGTGCCGTCCATGACGCCGTACAGGGCTCCTCTGGACACCGCCCATGCCTCCGGCGCCCAGCCGCGCCGGCACCCGGTACGGCCCCAGCCGCACGGGGTCGTCGGCCGTGATCGGCTGCATCCGTCCTCCTCCCGACCGCCCCCGGCGAGATGGCGACGTCGCACCGGCGGCACCCCTCGGATCGCGAGGCGGTCATCGCGGCGTCGGACTCGCAACCGTGGAACCGTGCCGGGTTCGGTGGGGACGACCGCCGGTGCGCCGCGTCTCTGCGGACGGGGCACCGGCGATTCCGGGCCGCCACCCCACCACCCGCAGGACGGCCCCCCCATCCGCCCGTCTCAAGTGTCGCGTGCACACGTCCCGGTGTCGTTGACGCAGAGTGCCCGGTGCCTTGACACAGCGTCCACGGGGCGGTGTGCGGGGTCGGGTTGGCCCCACCCGAGTTCGGGGAGCTGGCTTGCTGGGGCGGCGGGCCGGCGCCGCCTAGATTCGGCGGCATGAGTGGACGCAGGCGGATGAAAATCCTGATCGCGCTGATGGTCGCCGTGCTGGCGGCGGGTGCGCTGCCGCCGCCGCACAATCCGGCGAACGCGCTGACCGGTCACCTGTACGAGGGCCGGTGACCGGTCAGCGTGCTCACACGGCCGGGATCACCCGGTCGGGGGCAGACGGTCGAGCTCACTTCGCCAGGTCGACCGCGCGGGCGGGCACCACGGTGAGCGCGTCGGCGTCCGCGGCGCGGTCGACCACCACCTCGTCGCCGTCGCGGACCTCGCCCGACAGCAGGGCGCGGGCCAGCTGGTCGCCGATGGCCGACTGCACCAGGCGGCGCAGCGGACGGGCGCCGTACTGCGGGTCGAACCCGGTCAGCGCCAGCCACTCGCGGGCCGCCTCGGTGACGGTCAGCGTCAGCCGCCGGTCGGCCAGCCGCCGGCGCAGCCGGTCGATCTGCAGATCGACGATGCCGGTCAGCTCCTCGGTGGACAGCGTGTCGAACACGATCACCTCGTCCAGCCGGTTGAGGAACTCCGGCTTGAACGACGCCCGGACGGTCTCCATGACGGCCGACCGCTTGGCGGTGTCCGACAGTTCGGCGTCCATGAGGAACTGCGACCCCAGGTTGGACGTCAGGATCAGGATCGTGTTGCGGAAGTCGACCGTGTGGCCCTGCCCGTCGGTCAGCCGGCCGTCGTCCAGCACCTGCAGCAGGATGTCGAAGACCTCGGGGTGGGCCTTCTCCACCTCGTCCAGCAGGATCACCGAGTACGGGCGGCGCCGCACCGCCTCGGTGAGCTGGCCGCCCTCCTCGTAGCCGACGTAGCCGGGCGGGGCGCCGACCAGCCGGGCCACGCTGTGCTTCTCGGAGTACTCGCTCATGTCGATGCGGGTCAGCGCCCGCTCGTCGTCGAACAGGAACTCCGCCAGCGCCTTGGCCAGCTCGGTCTTGCCGACGCCGGTCGGGCCGAGGAACAGGAACGACCCGGTCGGCCGGTCGGGGTCGGAGATGCCGGTGCGGGCGCGGCGCACCGCGTCCGACACCGCGCGCACGGCGGCCTGCTGCCCCACCAGCCGCTTGCCGATCTCCTCCTCCATGCGCAGCAGCTTGGCGGTCTCGCCCTCCAGCAGCCGGCCCGCGGGGATGCCGGTCCAGGACGCGACGACCTCGGCGACGTCGTCGGGGCCGACCTCCTCCTTGACCATCGCCTCGCGGGTCTCGGCCTGCTCGGCGGCCTCCCGCAGCTGCTTCTCCAGCGCGGGGATCTCGCCGTACATCAGGCGGGCCGAGGTCTCCAGGTCGCCGTCGCGCTGGGCCCGCTCGGCCTCCCCGCGCAGCTGGTCGATGCGCTCCTTGAGCTCGCCGACCCGGTTCAGCCCGGCCTTCTCCCGGTCCCAGCGGGCGTTGAGCGCGTTGAGCTGCTCCTGCCGGTCGGCCAGGTCCTTGCGCAGCCGCTCCAGCCGCTCCCGGGACGCCTCGTCGGTCTCCTTGGCCAGGGCCAGCTCCTCCATGCGCATCCGGTCGACGGCGCGCTGCAGCTCGTCGATCTCGACGGGCCGCGAGTCGATCTCCATGCGCAGCCGGGACGCGGCCTCGTCCACCAGGTCGATCGCCTTGTCCGGCAGGAACCTGGCGGTGATGTACCGGTCGGACAGCGACGCGGCCGCCACCAGCGCCGAGTCGTTGATCTGCACCTTGTGGTGCGCCTCGTAGCGGCCCTTGAGACCGCGCAGGATCGCGACGGTGTCCGCCACCGACGGCTCGCCCACGTACACCTGCTGGAACCGGCGCTCCAGCGCGGCGTCCTTCTCGATCCGCTCGCGGTACTCGTCCAGCGTGGTCGCGCCGATCATGCGCAGCTCGCCGCGGGCCAGCATCGGCTTGAGCATGTTGCCGGCGTCCATCGCGCCCTCGGCGCCGCCCGCGCCGACCATGGTGTGCAGCTCGTCGATGAACGTGATGATCCGGCCCTCGGCGGCCTTGATCTCGTTCAGCACCGCCTTGAGGCGCTCTTCGAACTCGCCCCGGTACTTGGCGCCCGCCACCATCGCGCCGAGGTCCAGCGCGACCAGCCGCTTGTCGCGCAGCGACTCGGGGACGTCCCCGGCCACGATCCGCTGCGCCAGGCCCTCGACGACGGCGGTCTTGCCGACGCCGGGCTCGCCGATCAGCACCGGGTTGTTCTTGGTGCGCCGCGACAGCACCTGCACCACGCGGCGGATCTCGGTGTCGCGGCCGATCACCGGGTCGAGCCGGCCCTCCCGGGCCCGCGCGGTCAGATCGACGCCGTACTTCTCCAGCGCCTGGTAGGTGTCCTCGGGGTTCTCACTGGTGACGCGGGCGTGCCCGCGCACCCGCTCGAACGCCTCCAGCAGCGCCTGCGGGGTGGCCCCGAACTCCTTGAGCAGGTCGGCCGCCGCCCCGCCGTCGGCCGCCAGGCCGACCAGCAGGTGCTCGGTGGAGACGTACTCGTCCTCCAGCCGCCGCGCGTGGTTGGCGGCGGTGTTCATCGCCACGATCAGCTGCCGGGACAGCTGCGGCGACGACACCGTCGCGCCCGCCGCCTTCGGCAGCCGCTCCAGCAGCTCCTCGGCGCGGCGCCGCACCTGCCGCCAGTCGGCGCCGACCGCCTCCAGCAGCGGCACCGCCGTCCCGTCGGTCAATCCGATCAGCGCCGACAGCAGGTGCGGCGGCTCCACCTGCGGGTGGCCCTCGGCGGCGGCCCGGCGGACCGCGACCGACACCGCCTCCTGGCTCTTTTGCGTCAGCTTGTAGTCCATGGTGCGATCAGCTCCCCCTCGGCCCGGACGGGGCCGTTCGCGGCGGCGCTAGTCGGAGCGGCGCTCGTGCTGCCACAGCACCACGCTGGTGCGGCGGATCGGCACGAGGTCGCCACCGGAGGTGCCGCCGGTGTCACCGCGACGCCGCTGCTGCGCCAGGCGCGCCGCGACGGCGCGGGTCGATTCGAGTTCGTTGGTCAGCTCCTCCAGCGCGGCGCGGGCCGCCGCCAGCTCCTCCTGGAGCCGGACGTTCTCGCGCTGCAGTTCGAGGATGTGCTTGATGCCCGACAGGTTGATGCCCTCCTCCTGGGAGAGCCGCTGGATCTCGCGCAGCTGCACGATGTCGCGCATCGAATAGCGGCGGCCGCGCCCGGCCGTGCGGCCGGGCGACACCAGCCCCAGCCGGTCGTAGGTGCGCAGCGTCTGCGGGTGCAGGCCGGACAGCTGCGCCGCCACGGAGATCACGTAGACCGGGGTGTCGTCGCCGAACGGTTCCATGGAACGCTCACTCCTCCCTGGCCTGCCGGAGCAGCTCGCCGCGCAGCTCGTCACCGCCGCCCGCGGCCCGCAGCCGTTCCAGCGCCTCGCGCGTCGGGTCGTCGACCTTCTGCGGCACGTGCACCTCGACGGTGACCAGCAGGTCGCCCTTGGTGCCGTCGCGCCGGGTCGCGCCCCGGCCGCGCACCCGGAAGGTGCGGCCGTTGGGGGTGCCCTCCGGCAGGCGCAGCGTCACCGGCTGCCCGCCGAACGTCGGCACCTTGATCTCGGCGCCCAGCGCGGCCTCCGGGAAGGTCACCGGGACCGTCAGGGTCAGGTTGTCGCCGCTGCGGCCGAACACCGGGTGCGGCCGCACCTTGATGTTGACGTACAGGTCGCCGGCCGGGCCGCCGTGCTCGCCGGGCGCCCCCTTGCCCTTGAGCCGGATCTTCTGCCCGTCCTTCACCCCCGCCGGGATGCGGGCCTGGATGGTGCGGGTGCCGGTCGCCCGGCCGCTGCCCCGGCAGTTCGGGCACGGGTCGTCCACCACCAGCCCGCGGCCGCGGCATCCCTTGCACGGCTCCTGGAAGCCGAAGCTGCCCAGGTTGCGGGTCTCCAGGCCGGTGCCCTCGCAGGACGGGCACACGCGCGGCACGGTGCCGCTGCGGGCGCCGGTGCCCCGGCAGTTCGGGCACGCCGCTTCGCTGGTCAGCCGCAGCGGCACGGTCGCGCCCGACAGCGACTTGCCGAACGACAGCGTCACCTCGGTCTCGACGTCGGCGCCGCGCCGCGCCCGGCGTCCGGCGCCGGTGGTGGTGCGGGTGCCGCCGCGTCCGAACAGCCCGCCGAACAGGTCGCCGAGCCGCTCGCCGGCGCCGCCGGCCGCGCCCCCGGTCTGCCCGAAGAGGTCCCCCAGGTCGAAGCCGAAGCCGCCGCCCGGCTGGCCGCCGCGGAATCCGCCCGGCATCGACCGCAGCGTGTCGTACTCCTTGCGCCGCTTCTCGTCGGACAGGACGTCGTAGGCCTCGGACACCTCCTTGAAGCGGTCCTCGGCGTCGGCGTCGCCCTTGTTGGCGTCCGGGTGGTACTTGCGGGCCAGCCTGCGGTAAGCCTTCTTGATCTCGTCCTGCGAGGCCGTCTTCGAGACACCGAGGACCTTGTAGTAGTCCTTCTCCAGGTAGTCCTTGGTGCTCACGATGCCCCGCTCTCTGCTCGCGCCACGTTCTTCGTTCGTTCCTGGACGGTCCCGCCCCGATCATCGTCGCCGAGGCGGGACCGCCGCGGAAGGGGTCTACTCGCCGTCGCCGGCCTTGGGCTGCCCGCCGCTCCCGTCGGCGGACGCGCCGGAGTCGCCGCCGGACGCGCCCTCAGCGGCGTCGCCGCCCTCGGCGGCGGCCTGCTCGGGGGCGGGCTCGGCCACCGCGACGCGCGCGGGCCGCAGCACGCGCTCGCCGATCCGGTAGCCCGGCTGCAGTACGTCCACGCAGGTGGTGTCGGTCACGTCGGGCGAGTAGGAGTGCATGAGCGCCTCATGCACCGTCGGGTCGAAGGGCTCGCCCTTCTCCCCGAACTTCACCAGCCCGAGCTTGCCGACCACGGCCTCCAGTGCCTCGCCGACCGACTTGAACCCGCCGGTCAGCTCGTCGTGCTCGCGGGCGCGGCCGATGTCGTCCAGCACCGGCAGCAGCTCGGTCAGCACGTTGGCCAGCGCCTGCTCGCGGACGGCCTGCCGGTCGCGCTCGACCCGCTTGCGGTAGTTGTCGAACTCGGCCTTCAGCCGCTGCAGGTCGGCGGTGCGTTCGTCGAGCTGGGCGCGGAGCTCCTGCTCGCCGGCCGAGGTCCCCCCGCCGGACGGCGCCTGCCCCGAGTCGGCCGCCCCCGCCGCGCCGGAGTCCTTGGCGGGCTCCGGCGCGGCCTGGGCGCCCTCGCGGACCTTGCCGGTCTCGGGGTCGATGCGCCGCCGGTCGCGGATGACCGGGGCCTCGCGCTCCTCGCCCTCGCCCTTGGCGGGAGGGGTCGTCACGCGGCACCACCCTTCGGCTTGTCGTCGTCGACGATCTCGGCGTCGACGACCTCGTCGTCCTGCTGGGCCTGCCCGTCACCGGACGCCCCCGCGCCGGCGCCGGCGGTCGCGCCGTCGCCCGCGCCCTGGTTCTGGGCGTAGATGGCGGCGCCCATCTTCTGGCTGACCTGCGCGAGCTTCTCGGAGCTGGCGCGGATGGCGTCGACGTCGCCGCCCTCGAGCTTCTTCTTGACGTCGGCGATCGCCTCCTCGACCTCCTTCTTGACGTCCTCGGGCACCTTGTCGGTGTTCTCCTTGAGGAACTTCTCGGTCGAGTAGGCCAGCGTCTCGGCCTGGTTGCGGGTCTCGGCCTGCTCCTTGCGCTTGCGGTCCTCCTCGGCGTACTGCTCGGCCTCCCGCATCATCCGCTCGATGTCCTCCTTGGGCAGGGCCGAGCCGCCGGTGATGGTCATCGACTGCTGCTTGCCCGTGCCCAGGTCCTTGGCCGAGACGTTGACGATGCCGTTGGCGTCGATGTCGAAGGTGACCTCGATCTGCGGCACGCCGCGCGGCGCCGGCGGGATGCCGGTCAGCTGGAAGGTGCCCAGCTTCTTGTTGTAGGCGGCGATCTCCCGCTCGCCCTGGAAGACCTGGATCTCCACGGACGGCTGGTTGTCGTCGGCGGTGGTGAACACCTCCGACCGCTTGGTCGGGATGGTGGTGTTCCGCTCGATGATCTTGGTGAAGATGCCGCCCTTGGTCTCGATGCCCAGGCTCAGCGGCGTGACGTCCAGCAGCAGGACGTCCTTCACCTCGCCCTTGAGCACACCCGCCTGCAGCGACGCGCCCACCGCGACGACCTCGTCGGGGTTGACGCCCTTGTTGGGCTCCTTGCCCCCGGTCAGCTCCTTGACCAGGTCCGTCACCGCCGGCATACGCGTCGAACCGCCGACCAGCACCACGTGGTCGATGTCGTTGACGCTGATGCCGGCGTCCTTGATGACCTGGTGGAACGGCTTCTTGGTGCGCTCGAGCAGGTCGGCGGTCATGCGCTGGAACTCCGCCCGCGACAGCTTCTCGTCCAGGTGCAGCGGGCCCTCGGCCGAGGCGGTGATGTAGGGCAGGTTGATCTGCGTCTCCGAGGAGCTGGACAGCTCGATCTTGGCCTTCTCGGCCGCCTCCCGCAGCCGCTGCAGCGCCATCTTGTCCTTGGACAGGTCGACGCCGTTGGCGTTCTTGAACCGCTCGACCAGCCACTGCACGATGGCGTTGTCCCAGTCGTCGCCGCCCAGGTGGTTGTCACCGCTGGTGGCCTTGACCTCGACCACCCCGTCGCCGACCTCCAGCAGCGACACGTCGAACGTGCCGCCGCCCAGGTCGAACACCAGGATGGTGGCCTCGTTCTCCTTCTCCAGGTGGTAGGCCAGCGCCGCGGAGGTGGGCTCGTTGATGATGCGCAGCACGTTCAGGCCGGCGATCTGCCCGGCCTCCTTGGTGGCCTGCCGCTGGTGGTCGGAGAAGTAGGCGGGCACGGTGATGACCGCGTCGGTGACGGTCTCGCCCAGGTAGGCCTCGGCGTCCCGCTTGAGCTTCTGCAGCACGAACGCGCTGATCTGCTGCGGGGTGAAGTCCTTGTCGTCGATGCGGGTCTTCCAGTCGGTGCCCATCTCCCGCTTGACCGACCGGATGGTGCGGTCGACGTTGGTCACCGCCTGCCGCTTGGCGACCTCACCCACCAGCACCTCGCCGTTCTTGGCGAAGGCGACGACGGACGGCGTGGTCCGCGACCCCTCCGCGTTGGCGATGACGGTGGGCTCGCCGCCCTCCAGAATCGCGACGACCGAGTTGGTCGTCCCGAGGTCGATACCGACCGCACGTCCCATTGTCTCTCGTCCTCCGTCGTTACTGCGTGTGCTCCCGGTCGCGTCCCCCCTGTACGCGGCGGCGGCCGGGTTCGCGTCTCTGTCTCGCCAGGGTGCCCCCGGCGGAGATCATTGTCAAATCACTTGAGTCGGGGCGACTCAACTTTGCTGACGTCCTCATCAACAGGACGGATGAGCCACCTATTCCCGTTCCCGGCCGCGCCCGTCCGGTTCGGGAATCCGCGCCCGGGATGAGGCCCGCCTCCGCCCCGAGGACGGGGCGCCTCCTCCCGGCGGCCGGTAAGAAACCCGATCTTTCCCGGAGTACTGCGGGAAGCCCCTGCGCCCGTTCGGGTGATCAAGGGCGAGGACAACCGCAGAAGGGAGCCTCATGAGAGGCAGACGGATCGGCCGCGCGCTGCTCGGCGCGGTCGTCGTGGGCGGCGTGATCGCCGCACCGCCGGGCGCCGCGGACGCCGACGGCGGGGGAGGGAACGGCGGCGCGGGGGCCGCGGGGGCGCTGCCCGCGGGCCGCTCGTGGACGGTGACGCTGCTGACCGGCGACGTCGTCCGGGTGCGCACGGTCAAGGGGCGTCCGCCGCTGGTCACGACCACGCCCGGCAAGGGCCGGACCAACCGGATGTTCCGCACCTCCTACCGTCCGGACGGGCATGTGGTGGTGACCCCGGCGGACATGGCCCCGCTGGTCGGCCGCGTCCTGGACCCCGACCTGTTCGACGTCACCACGCTGATCCAGCAGGGGTACGACGACGCCCGCACCCGCGAGCTGCCGCTGATCGTGCAGCGGGGGAACGGCGTGCGGCCGCGCGCGGCGCTCGGCGGGACGCTGCGGGAGACCCGCGACCTGCCGAGCATCGGCGCGGTCGCGGCCCGCCAGCCCAAGAAGGACGCGGCCCGTCTCGGCGCGTCCCTGGCCCCCCGTACGCGCACCAAGGCGGCGAACGACATCCGCCGCATCTGGCTCGACCGCAGAATCCGCGCGAGCTCCGCCCCCGCGTCCGCGCCGGGGGCGGCGCAGACCGCGACGTCCGCGTTCGCGGCGCGGACCGCGCAGGCCGCGAAGCTCGACCGGAACCTGAGCCGGATCGGGGCGCCCGCCGCGTGGGAGGCGGGAGTCACCGGGCGCGGCGTCAAGGTCGCCGTGCTCGACACGGGGGTGGACGCGTCCCACCCCGACCTCAAGGGCCGCATCGCCGAGACCGCGAACTTCTCCGAGGCCGCCGATGCGGTCGACCGGGTCGGACACGGCACGCACGTCGCCTCGATCGTCGCGGGCAGCGGCGCCGGCGCGGGCGGGGAGCGGCGGGGCGTCGCCCCGGATGCGAGCCTGTTGGTCGGCAAGGTGCTCGACGACGAGGGCTACGGCACCGAGTCGTCCGTCATCGCGGGCATGGAGTGGGCCGCCTCGCGCGCCAAGGTCGTCAACATGAGCCTCGGCGGCGACCCGACCGACGGCAGCGACCCCCTCGCGCAGGCGCTGGACCGGCTCACCGACCGGCACGGCACCCTGTTCGTCGCGGCCGCCGGGAACACCGGCGCCGTCTCCTCGGTCGGCTCGCCGGGCTCCGCCGACGCCGCGCTCACCGTGGGCGCCGTCGACGGCCGCGACCGCCTCGCCGACTTCTCCAGCCGCGGCCCGCGCACCGGACGCTACGCGGCCAAGCCGGAGATCGTCGCCCCCGGCGTCGACATCACGGCCGCGCGCGCCGCCGGCACGTCGATGGGCGACGCCCTGGACGCGCACTACACCTCGGCGTCCGGAACGTCCATGGCGACACCCCATGTCGCGGGCGCGGCCGCGCTGCTGCTGCAGAAGCACCCGGGATGGACGCCCGCCCAGCTCAAGGGCGCCCTGGTCGGCTCCGCCTCGGCGGTGGACGGGGACGCCTACGAACGCGGCGCCGGACGTCTCGACGTCGCCGCCGCCGTCACCGCGCCCGCCGTCTCGCTCCAGGCGGCGCCGCACCTGGGCACCTCCGCCCACCCGGGGCACGCCCCCCTCAAGACCGACCTGCGCTGGGCGTCGCGTTCGGCGAGCACCGTGCGGCTCGGCCTGGACGTGCGGGTGACCGACCGCAAGGGGAGCACCGTGGACGGTGCCGCGTCGCTGTCGTCCGCCCAGGTGGACGTCCCGGCGGGCGGCCAGGCGTCCGCGAGCCTGCGGGTGGACGCGGCGAAGCTGGGCGACAAGCCCGGCCTCTACACGGCCGAGGTGACCGCCACGTCCGGCGACATGACCATACGCACGCCCGTCACCTTCTACGTGGAGCCGCCCAGCTACGACCTCACCATCAAGGCGACGCCTCTGCCCGGCACCCGGGACGGCGACATGAGCGCGTATGCGAGCGTGGTGAACCTGGACGACATCGCGCTGTTCACCGACTACCCGGCGACGGGCGAGGACGGTACGGCGCGGCTCAGGGTGCCCGCGGGCCGCTACAGCGTGATGGGCACGGTCTACGACACCGACGAAGACGCCCCCCGCTCCGCCATCGCCGGCACACCCGAAGTCGTCATCGACCGCGACACGACCGTCGTCCTCGACGCGGCCCGCGCCAAGGAGACGGGCGCCAAGGTCACCGACCGCACGACCGAGGCCGCGATGGTCGGATCCATACAGGTGCGCAGCAACCGGCAGGCGGTGTGGGCCGAGGCGGCGCTCACGTGGGAGCCGCAGAAGGAGAAGGTCTACGTCCAGCCGACCGGCACCGCGCAGACCGGTGAGTTCCGCTCCTACGGCCTCTACCGGCTGACCGCGCCGGGGGAGGTGTACGACCTGCTGGAGCCGATGGGCGACCGGGTGCCCGACGACCCCGTGCACGTGGTGACGCCCGCGTCCCGCGCGCGCTTGGCCCGCGTCGACCAGCGGTTCGCCGCGTTCGACGGGAACACCCAGTCGCCGATGAGCGAGAAGCGCTACGGGGTGACCCCCGAGGGCTTCCTCAGCCTCGAGGCGAGCGGCCCGGTGACCCCCGGGACGACGCGCACCGACTACGTCTCCGCCGGCCGCGGCGTCGAGTGGGTGGACCTGGCGTCCTTCGACGGCCTGAACGGGTGGGTGGACCAGCTCCCGCTGCTGCGGCGCGAGCCGGGCAGCCGCACGACGCAGACGTGGGGCCGCCAGCCGCTGCGCCCCGGGCCCGTGTCCGCCACCGCCGTCTCGCCGAGCGAGTGCCTCCGGTGGCCGGTGACCCGCACGCGCGGCGCGCTGAACGTCGCCTTCGTCGATCTGCAGACGCGTCCCGACGGCTTCGACTGCGGCTACTGGGACGAGGACTACAACGACCCGCTGACCCGCCGCCTCACCGTCACCGCGGACGGCCGCGAGATCGGTGGGACCGACAGGGCGGCCGGCCTGTTCGAGATACCCGCGCGGGCGGCGACGTACGAGATCCGCTACGACAACGACGCCTCGAAGTTCATCCCGGTGTCGACGCGGACGTCCACCACGTGGAGGTTCCGCTCCGCCGCGCCCGACGACCACTCCAGCGTGCCGGTCCCGCTGCTGACCGTCGATTACGACCTCGGCCTCGACCTGCACAACCGGCCGACGGGCGGCCCCGCGACGTTCACGGTCGCGCGGGTGGCGGGCACCGGCACGGCCGAGGTCACCGGGCTGCGCCTGTGGACGTCGCTGGACGACGGCAGGACCTGGCAGCGCGCCCGGGTGCGGGACCTGGGCGGCGGCAGGTTCTCCGGGACGATGCCCAAGGCCGCCGCGGGCCAGGCGGTGTCGGTGCGGGTCGCCGCCGAGGACGCCGGCGGCAGCGCCATCGACCAGCAGATCATCAGGGCGTACAACGTCCGCTGACTCATCCCTCCCGGCAGGGGCCGCCGCGCGCACCGGCGCGCGGCGGCCCTTTCGCGTCCAACGGCATGCGGCGCCCGGCCCGGCCGACCGGACGGCCCGTGAAGAAGAACTCCGGGTTCGGCGGAGTAACGGGTGACCGCCGTTCGCCTCGAAAGGCCGGATATGGAATGGAGCCACGGATGACCGCTCCACCGGACGTCGCGACCGACGACGACGCCGCGGTGATCGAGCAGTCCTGGCATGAGCCCGAACGATTCGCCGTGATCTACGACAGGTACTTCCCGGAGATCTACCGCTACGTCGCGGCCCGTCTCGGCAGGGACGCCGCCGACGACATCGCCGCCGAGACGTTCTACGCCGCGTTCCGCAAGCGCGACCGGTTCGATCCGGCGCGCGGGGCCGTGCGGCCCTGGCTGTACGGGATGGCCACCAACCTGGTCGGCCGCCACCGGCGCGACGAGGCCCGCCGCTACGCCGCGCTGACCCGCATCGCCCCGGAGGCGCGCGCCGACGGGCATGAGGCCCGGGTGGCCGCGCGGGTGGCCGCCGAGGGCGTCCGGCCGCAGCTGGCCAGGGCGCTCGCCGGGCTGTCCGACGGCGACCGGGACGTGCTGCTGCTCGTCGCCGTCGGCGGGCTGCGCTACGAGGAGGTCGCGCAGGCGCTGGAGATCCCCGCGGGGACCGTCGGGTCGCGGATGAGCCGGGCTCGACGCAAGCTGCGGGAGGCACTGGGCGGGACCGATCCCACGCACGCGGAGGAGAACTCCCATGGATGACATGCGGGACGACACGACGCTGGTCGCCGCCCTGCTCGACGAAGGCGGCCCCTCGCCGCGGGTCGCCGCCGCCGGCCGGGACGGCCTGCTGGAGCTGGCGCGCACCGAGGGCCGGGAGACCGCGCATGAGAACGGGCGCCGGGCCGGGCGCCGGGCCGGGCGCCGGAGCGGGCGGCTGCGGGGGCGCCGCCTGTTCGGCATCGGGCTCGGCCTGGTCGCGGTCGGCGCGGCGGCCGCCGTCGCCGTCGCGGCCGTCGGCTCCGGC
>NZ_BAABDO010000027.1:0-66593 GCF_039539665.1 Actinomadura keratinilytica | reverse complement strand
CCCGCGCACCCCGGCCACAAATCGCGCGACCCAGGAGACACCCCTGCGACGAGCCCCCACCGGAGGCGACGGGCAGGGGATCAGGCCGAGGACGTCGATGCGGACGTCGGCGCCGCGGACGCGGTGCGCGGCCGCCCACCGGCCGGCCAGCCGCCGCAACCGGGCGGCCTTGTCGGGCGTGATCGCCTCCAGCGGCGTGCCGTAGGCCGCCGAGCTGCGGGTCTTCACCTCGCAGACGACGGGGCGCCCGCCGTCGTGGGCGACGATGTCCAGCTCGCCCTCCGGGCACCGCCAGTTGCGGTCGAGGATCGTCCAGCCCAGGCCGACCAGGTAGGCCGCCGCGGCCTGCTCGCCGCGGTGTCCGAGGGGCGCGTTGTCGTTCATGGTTCACCTCCGTGCGTCAACGGTGACGCCGCGTCACGGCGAGCAAAAGGCGAACCGAATTCTGTGGATAACTCCGGAACTGTGATCTTGAAAGCGTCGGCGGTGCTTGCCTTCCCGGCCTTCTTGGCGCAGCGTGCAGGCTGTGAACGCCGACGACGCCCCCCGATCGCCCGCCGTCCCGCAAGAGGTGCTGGCGGAGTTCGAGCGGCACCTGCGCTCCGAACGAGGAGTGTCGCCGCACACGCTGCGCGCCTACCTCGGCGACATCGAGGACCTCTGCCGTTACGCCACCGAGGTCGGAGTGCCGGGGCTGGAGGCGCTCGACGTCGCCGTCCTGCGCGCCTGGCTGGCCGGGCAGCACGCCGCCGGCCGGTCCAGGGCCACCCTGGCCCGCCGCACCGCCGCCGCGCGGACCTTCACCGCCTACCTGTTCCGGCGGGGCCTCATATCGGACGACCCGGGGCTGCTCCTCGGCACTCCCAAACGGCTGCGCGACCTTCCCACCGTGCTGGCACAGGACCAGGCCGCCCGGCTGCTGGACGGCATGGACGCGGAAGGGCCCCTGGGGCTGCGCGACCGCGCCGTGCTGGAGGTGCTGTACGCCACGGGCGTGCGCGTCAGCGAGCTGTGCGGCCTCGACGTCGACGACCTGGACGCCGAACGCCAGACCGTGCGGGTGCTGGGCAAGGGCGGCAAGGAGCGCACGGTGCCGATGGGCGACCCGGCGGCACGCGCCGTGCAGGACTGGCTGCGATACGGCCGCCCGGAACTGGCGACCGAGCGCAGCGGCCCGGCGCTCTTCCTCGGCGCACGCGGGGGCCGCCTGCACCCCAGCAGCGCACGGCGGATCGTCCACGCGCGCATCGCCGAGGCGGGCGACATGCCGGATCTGAGCCCCCACGGCCTTCGCCACACCGCCGCCACGCACCTGCTGGAAGGCGGCGCCGACCTGCGCAGCGTCCAGGAGATGCTCGGGCACGCCTCCCTGCAGACCACGCAGATCTACACCCAGGTCTCCATCGAGCGCCTCAAGCAGGTCCACCGCCGCGCCCACCCCCGTGGCACCGGATGACGTCCGGCGCCACGGGCCCCACGCCACCGCATCCGCGGCGTGCCGCGCTGCCTGCCCGCTCGGTGACAAAGGTCAGGGCGCGCGGCGTTGTCGGCGCTCCCTGGCCAGGTCGATGACGCCGGGTGGCGGGCGGCGCTTGGAGAGACGGGAGCGGCTGTGGCGCCACGCCAGGCTCAGCAGGAATGTCAGCAGCATCCCTACCAGCGCTCCACCGCCTGCCGTTGTGGCCGCCCGCAGGTCCATGCCCGGGGAGGCGGCTGTCCCCGGCGGGGGCGACGGTTTCTGCTGTGGACGCGGCTCCCAGTAGGGCAGGAGGCGGACCTTCGGCCGTACCAGGGGAAGCGGGTCGAGATAGACCGAACCCTGGATCAGGCCCCAATGCAGGCATGTGACCGGGCAGTGCGGCCAGGTCGCCTCTACGGTGCCTATGCGGGTGCCCGCGTGCACATGGCGTCCTCGGCGGACGGCGGGGCGCACCGGCAGATACGTGGTGCGCAGCGCCCCGTGGGTGACGGCCACGACGCCCTTCCCTGCGAGGCGCCCCGCATAGGAGACGTGGCCCGCGGCGGACGCGTACACCGGTTCGCCCGGACGGGCCGCCAGGTCAACGCCGCGATGACCGGCGCTCCAAGGGGACGGCGGCGGAGAGAACGACCGCAGCACCCTGGGGGCGGGCGGCCCCGTCGGCCATCGCCAATGGTTTGGCGGCGCGGAGGGGCCGCCCTGTGAGGGCGCCGGTGTCGAGAGAAGGGGGAGCGGCGGTGAGGTGAGAGGGTCGGCCGGGACCGGGCGACCAGGAGCGGGCTCTGACCGCCACGCACTGACGGGGGTTGTGGGCACCGCCGAGGAAACCGGGCGGTTTGAGGCGTTCGAGGCGATCACACCCGTCGGAGACGGGCTGGTCGCAAGCGGGACGGCCGCCAGGGTGGTGCATGCGAGGAGGATGGTGAGTAGGCTCATGGGCGGCAGCCTGCTCCCCTTCGTCTGAAGGTCGCCAGACCCTGTAGCGCATGTGGATAACCGCCGCGAGCCGAGGGCCGCCGGTGCGGCCCGTTCCACCCGTGCGCTGCACATCCCGTAGACTTGGGCAACGGTCGTGTGGGTGCTCACCCAGACGGCCGAATTCACGCGCTCGCCAGTCACCTGGCCTGATCGCCGGTGGGGCACAGCCGCTCGGTCCGTCATGCGTTGGCGGCGTGGCCGTGTCGCGGGCGCAGGCGGACAACCGAGACACGTGGCCCGGAAGCGACCGGGCCGGACAGGAGATCACGGGCCATGGCACCCGTCGTCACCATGCGGCAGCTGCTCGAAAGCGGCGTTCACTTCGGCCACCAGACCCGCCGGTGGAACCCGAAGATGAAGCGCTTCATCTTCACCGAGCGCAACGGCATCTACATCATCGACCTGCAGCAGTCCCTGTCGTACATCGACCGCGCCTACGAGTTCGTCAAGGCGACGGTCGCGCACGGCGGCACGATCCTGTTCGTCGGCACCAAGAAGCAGGCCCAGGAGGCCATCGCCGAGCAGGCCACGCGGGTCGGCATGCCCTACGTCAACCAGCGCTGGCTGGGCGGCATGCTCACCAACTTCTCCACCGTCCACAAGCGGCTCACCCGGCTCAAGGAGCTGGAGGAGATCAACTACGACGACGTGGCCGGCTCCGGCATGACCAAGAAGGAGCTGCTGGGCCTGCGTCGCGAGAAGGACAAGCTGGAGCGCACGCTCGGCGGTATCCGCGACATGGCCAAGGTGCCCAGCGCCGTGTGGGTCGTGGACACCAAGAAGGAGCACATCGCCGTCAACGAGGCCAAGAAGCTCGGCATCCCGGTGGTGGCGATCCTCGACACCAACTGCGACCCCGACGAGGTCGACTACCCGATCCCCGGCAACGACGACGCCATCCGCAGCGTCAGCCTGCTGACCCGCGTCGTCGCCGACGCGGTCGCCGACGGGCTGATGGCGCGCGCCGGGGCCGCCTCCGGCGGGGACGAGAAGCCGGCCGAGGGCGGCGCCGCCGCCGAGCCGCTGGCCGAGTGGGAGCGCGAGCTCCTGCAGAGCGGCCAGACCCCGGCCGCCGAGGCCGCGCCCAAGGAGGGCGAGTCCGCCGCCCCCGCCGAGAACAAGGACGGCGGGGCCACGGGAGCCTGACGACCGAGGGCTCCGGGGCGCCCTTGGCGGCGCCCCGGAGCCCGGTCTCCACCCAAGCCTTACGTCCCACGACGACAGAGACGAAGAGAGCGATGGCGAACTTCACCGCCGCTGACGTCAAGCGGCTCCGCGAGCTGACCGGCTCGGGCATGATGGCCTGTAAGAACGCCCTGACCGAGGCCGAGGGCGACTTCGACAAGGCCGTGGAGATCCTGCGGCTCAAGGGCGCCAAGGACGTCGGCAAGCGCGCCGAGCGCACCGCCGCCAACGGCCTGGTCGCCGAGCACTTCAACGGCACCGGCGACGGCGCGATCCTCGAACTGAAGTGCGAGACCGACTTCGTCGCCAAGAACGCCGAGTTCATCGAGCTGGCGAACCGCATCGTCGCGTTCGCCGCGGGCAGCGACGTCACCGACACCGCGGGCCTGCTGGCGGCCGAGATCGAGCCGGGCAAGACCGTGGAGGCGCTGATCCAGGAGGCCAGCGCCAAGATCGGCGAGAAGCTGGAGCTGGGCCGCTACGCCCACTTCACCGGCGCCTACGTGGCCAGCTACCTGCACAAGTCCGACCCGTCCCTGCCGCCGACCACCGGCGTGCTGGTCGAGCTGGACGCCGAGAACGCCGAGGTCGCCAAGGACATCGCCCAGCAGATCGCGGCGATGGCGCCCAAGTACCTCACCCGCGACGACATCCCGGCCGACGTGATCGCCAAGGAGCGCGAGCTGGCCGAGCGGCTGACCCGCGAGGAGGGCAAGCCCGAGCAGGCCATCCCGAAGATCGTCGAGGGCCGGGTCAACGCCTACTTCCGCGACTTCGTCCTGGTCGAGCAGGCGTTCGTCAAGGACAACAAGAAGACCATCGCCAAGGTCCTCGACGAGGCCGGGGTCAAGGTCAAGCGGTTCGCCCGCTTCAAGGTCGGGCAGGCCTGACACCCCGCCCGGACGAGGCCGAGGCGACCGGCGACCCGGTGCCGGGCATGGGGGCGCCCTCCGGCGGCGCCGCCCGCGGCCGCCCGGCGCCCGGGTCGCGGCACAGGCTCGGATCCGGCCGGACGATGGCAGCGCGTTCCGGCCCGGATCCGGTCGGCCCGGTCGGCTCGAACAGTCCGGCAGGACGGGCGGATGAGCGACGACCCGGACGGGACAGCCCCCGGATCGTCGCCCGGCCCGAGCCGTGACCGGGCGCGTCCCGGAGGCGGCGAGTCCGCTCACTCCGGGACACCCCCGCGAGGACTACCGTGGGGCTTACGGGCTACCGTGTGGGCTGGTAAGGGCCTACAGGGGGCCCGCGTGAGGGCGCAGGGAGCCTCGGAGAGCCCGGTGCGAACAGGGCCTGCGACCACCGGGAAGCTCCCCGATCCCGGGAAGTCCTCGGGGACGGCCCTTGAAGCCTGCGAGGCAGGCATGCCGGCACAAACCAGCAGACGCCGAATCGAGGAGGCCGCCGACGTGCAGGAGACATCGACCACTGACACGACGGCGGTCCCGTCGTCTGCGACCCGCCCGCAGCGCGCCGGGTGGAAGCGAGTGCTGCTGAAGCTGTCCGGCGAGGCGTTCGCCGGCGCCGAACCGCTCGGCATCGACCCCGCCGTCGTGCAGCACGTCGCCGAGGGCGTGGCCGAGGCGGTGCGCGAAGGGGTCCAGGTCGCCGTGGTGTGCGGCGGCGGCAACATGTTCCGCGGCGCCGCGCTGGCCGAGCGGGGCATGGACCGGGCGCGCGCCGACTACATGGGCATGATGGGCACGGTCATCAACTGCCTGGCCCTGCAGGACTTCCTGGAGAAGATCGGCCTGGACACCCGGGTGCAGACCGCGATCACCATGAGCCAGGTCGCCGAGCCGTACATCCCGCGGCGCGCCATCCGCCACCTGGAGAAGGGCCGCGTGGTCATCTTCGGCGCCGGGCTGGGCCAGCCGTTCTTCTCCACCGACACCACCGCCGCCCAGCGCGCGCTGGAGATCGGCGCCGAGGCGGTGCTGAAGGCCACGCAGGTGGACGGCGTGTACGACACCGACCCGCGCAAGAACCCGGACGCGGTCAAATTCGACCGGCTGGACTACGGTGAGGTGCTCCAGCGGGGTCTGAAGGTCATGGACGCCACGGCCATCAGCCTCTGCATGGACAACGCACTGCCCATCGTCGTGTTCGACCTGATGGGCCAGGGCAACATCGTCCGGGCGGTCCGGGGTGAGAAGATCGGCACGCTGGTCTCCCGGGCGGATGGCTGACGCGGCCGGGACGCGGCGCGCCGAGCGGCCGGGCCGGTCCGGCCGCGGGGGGCACCGCCGCGGTCCGGACGGCGGCGTCCGGTTCCGGGAAAGCGGCGCATCCGTGGTCCCGGGGACTCTGGGATCAGGGGACAATGGCATAGGTGGCAAGGGCCGACTAGGTGACATGGGAGTCGAAGTGATCGACGAGACCCTCCTCGAAGCCGAGGAGAAGATGGAAAAGGCGGTCGCGGTCGCCAAGGAGGACTTCCAGGCCATCCGCACCGGCCGCGTCACTCCCGCCATGTTCAACAAGATCACCGCGGAGTACTACGGGACGCCGACGCCGATCAACCAGCTGGCGTCGTTCCGGCTGCCCGAGCCCCGCATGGTCATCGTCGAGGTCTTCGACCGAAGCTCCATGAACGCGGTGGAGAAGGCGATCCGGGACAGCGACCTCGGCGTCAACCCCACCAACGACGGCAAGGTCATCCGGGTGGTCTTCCCCGAGCTGTCGGAGGAGCGGCGGCGCGAGTTCATCAAGGTCGCCGGGAGCAAGGCGGAGGAGGGCCGGGTGGCCATCCGCAACATCCGCCGCCGCGCCAAGGAGACCCTCGACAAGCTGGCCAAGGACGGCGAGGCGGGCGAGGACGAGGTCCGGCGCGCCGAGAAGGAGCTCGACGACGTCACGCACCGCTATGTGGCGCAGATCGACGAGCTGCTTGAGCACAAGAAGGCGGAGCTGCTCGAAGTTTGATGGAGCTGCACGAGACCGGAGAGCCGTCGGGCTCACCGGCTGAGCCCCACGTGTCCTCCGGTCCCTCCGGTGCCGCGGAGGGCGCGCCTTCGCCGGGCCGTGCGGAGGACGCGCACTCCCCGGGGCCTTCCGGTGACGCGTCGGCCCCGGCCGCCGAGGGGGAGGCGCCCGCGCCGAAGAGGAGGCTGGGCCGCAACCTGCCCGTCGCCGTCGGCGTGGGCGTGCTGCTCGGCGCCCTGGTGCTGGTGTCCCTGTACACGGTCAAGGAGATCTTCCTCGGTGTCCTGGCCGCCTTCCTGCTCGTCGGGCTGCACGAGCTGAACGGGGCGTTCGCCACGCGCGGCATCCGCGCCCCGCTCATCCCGGCGGCCGCCGGGACGGTCGCCACCGCCGTCGCCTCGTACGCGTGGGGGCCGACGGGCCTGGTGGCCGCCGCCGCGTTGACCATCCTCGGCGTGCTCGTGTGGCGGATGCCCCAGGGCGCCGACGGGTACGTGCGCGACGCCGCCGCCGGGCTCTTCATGGTCGGCTACCTGGTGGTCATGGGCGGCATCGCCGCGCTGCTGCTGCGGCCGGGCGACGGCGACGACCGCATCGTGGTGTTCGTGGCGGTCACCGTCGCCAGCGACATCGGCGGGTTCTTCGCGGGGTCGTTCTTCGGCAGGCACAAGCTGGCGCCGTCCATCAGCCCCAAGAAGACCTGGGAGGGCGTCACCGGGTCGGCCGCCGCCTGCATGGCGGTGGGCGCGTGGCTGGTGTGGTGGCTGCTGGACGGGCGCCTGTGGCAGGGGGCCGTCATCGGCGCCGCCGCCGTCGTCACCGCCACGGTCGGCGACCTCGTCGAGTCGATGATCAAACGGGATCTCGGCATCAAGGACATGGGGACGCTGCTGCCCGAGCACGGCGGCGTCATGGACCGCCTCGACTCCCTGATCGCCACGCTTCCCGTGGTGTGGCTGCTGCTGGAACTCTTCGTCCCCGCACCATAGGCCGGGTGCGCACCGGTGAACGCCCCGCAGGGCGCCGCACCGGTGCGGACGGCTGGTGCGGACGGCTAGGACACCACCCAGGAACGGCCCTGCTGCGCCAGACGGCGCACCAGGGCGTCGGAGCCCTCGTTCTTGGCGTAGCGGTGCTCCTCGGCGGTGATGGGCACCAGCCACAGCCACCGCACGTGGTCGCCGCCGATGGACAGGCCCGTCAGGCCGGGAGGAACCGGCCCCGCGAGACGGCTCGGGTCCTCCAGCAGCAGCACCCCCTCCCACTGGGAGCCCCCGGTATTGAGGGGGAACGTGTGCGCATCGTGGTACCACTTCACCACGTCGCCGGGCGCGAACCACGTGACCGACCGCCACGGGTACTGCGACAGCCACGGGAAGATGCTGCCGGCGCGTTGGCTGGGCAGGGTCGTGGCGACGGCCAGCTCGATGCGGCTGTGCGGCGAGACGTCGTCCTCGTACAGCTCGACGGTGGGCATCCGCTGGCGGCTCATGCCGACGGTGCTGAGCACGGTGAAATCCCGGCCCTCCTGGGCGGGCCGCTCGGAGACGCCGACCGTGGGCGCCGCGCCGCTCGTGCCCCCGGGGTGCCGGCGGCCGACGTCGTGCCAGTAGTGGCCGCCCGGGCCGAGGCGTTGCAGCAGGTGTCCGAGGACCGACTGCTGGAAGTCCGCCCAGGAGCCCTCCTCGGCGCAGACCTCCCAGTGCTCCCGCGCGCGCTTGACGCGAGGTGCGAACTCGTCGATCTCGTCGTCGAGAGGGAAGGCGAAGGGGCTCTGCCGTTTCACGTCCCGGCTGTAGCCGGGGATGCCCCGGCTCATGTCGGACCAGCCCGGGATGACGCACAGCGGCTCCCCCGCCTCGAGGACGGCGACCCCGTCGCCCTCCTCGAACCACACGACCTCCAGCGAGCCGGCCCGCACGGGCTCGCGGCCCTTGGGATGACGCACATGGGAGGCGGGCATGAGCGGCGCCAGCCCCGCCTCCACCCGGGCCCGATCCTGCTCGGCGGGCGCCGCCTGATGGTTGGCGACCCACGCGGCCCCCACCACGTTGTCGCGGACGTCCTTGAGGTACGCGGCGGTGACCACCCCGTCGGACTCGATGACGAGCCGGCGGCTCCCGTAGGGGCTGACCTCGGACAGGACGGTCGACGCGGCCGTAGAGGACCCCCTGCGCAATACCGACATGATCGAGACCTTAGCCGCAGACAGGGCCGTGCGCAGGCATGTCGCGCTCATGCGCGGCGGCGCGTTCCCGGGGCGACGGCGGTCGGGGCATGCGGCGGGGTTTGCGACACTGGAACCACCATGTCTGCCACCGCCGAACCAGCCACCACCGGGGCCGCCGGGAAGAAGACGCCGCCCAAGCTCGTCTTCGCGGCGCCCCGCAGGGCCAAGCCGCCGCGCCACCTGGCCGACCTCACCCCGGCCGAACGCCGGGAGGCGGTCGCCGCGCTGGGGGAGAAGCCCTTCCGGGCCGACCAGTTGTCCCGCCACTACTTCGCGCGCCTGGTCGACGACCCCGCGCAGATGACCGACCTGCCCGCGGCCGTGCGCGAGCGGCTCACGGCGGAACTGCTGCCCACCCTGCTCACCCCCGTGCGGGACCTGTCGTGCGACGGCGGCACCACGTTGAAGACGGTGTGGCGGGCCTTCGACGGCGCGTTGTTCGAGTCGGTGCTGATGCGCTACCCCGACCGGGCCACCATGTGCGTGTCGTCCCAGGCGGGCTGCGGCATGAACTGCCCGTTCTGCGCCACCGGGCAGGCGGGGCTGACCCGCAACCTGTCCACGGCCGAGATCGTCGAGCAGGTCACGGCGGGCGCGCGCGCCATGGCGTCCGGGCGGATCCCAGGGGGGCCGGGACGCGTCTCCAACATCGTCTTCATGGGCATGGGGGAGCCCCTGGCCAACTACAAGGCGGTCCTGGGGGCCATCCGGCGCATCACCGACCCCAGCCCGCGCGGGCTGGGCATCTCCCAGCGCGCGGTCACCGTGTCCACGGTCGGGCTCGTCCCCGCCATGGAGAAGCTGGCCGCCGAGGACCTGTCCGTACGGCTCGCGGTGTCGCTGCACGCGCCTGACGACGAGCTGCGCGACGAGCTCGTCCCCATCAACAACCGGTGGAAGGTGCGGGAGGTCCTGGACGCGGCGTGGGCGTACGCCGACCGCACGGGGCGCCGCGTCTCCATCGAGTACGCCCTGATCAAGGACGTCAACGACCAGGGGTGGCGGGCGGATCTTCTGGGCAGGCTCTTGCGCGGCCACCTCGTACACGTCAATCTGATCCCGTTGAACCCCACGCCGGGATCCAAGTGGACCGCCTCCCGGCCCCGTGACGAGCGCGAGTTCGTCCGCCGGCTGGAGGCGCACGGGGTGCCGGTCACGGTTCGCGACACTCGGGGGAGGGAGATCGACGGTGCCTGCGGCCAGCTGGCCGCGACCGCCGCGAAGTAGCGGGCCGGAAGGGACGTCCCGCGGCGTCCGGGCCTCGGGCGAGGCGGGCGCCGCCGCCCCGGACGGCACGCGCGGAACGCTGAGGAGTCCGGTGCCGTGAGAACGGGGAGGCGCCTGCCGCTGGCGCTTCGCGGTTACGACCGCGCCCAGGTGGACGGGTTGCTGCGCAGGATCGGCGACACGCTGCGGGGCGGCGCCGCGGTGACCGCCGACGAGGTGCGCCGGACCCGGTTCGACATCGTCCTGCGCGGTTACGAGCCGCGCGCGGTGGACGAACTGCTGCGCGAATGCGTCCTGGAACTGCAGGCCGCGGCGCCCCTCGGCCGACGCCCCCGGCGGCCCCGGGTGCACCCCGGCTGGCTGATCACCTGGATCCAGAGCGCCCGGTTCTCCGGCTCGGGCGTGCGCGCGGGGTACGACGTGCGCGACGTGGACGCCTTCCTGGACCGCGTCATCGACGGGCTGCGCGGCACCGCCCCGCCGGTGACCGCCCGCGACGTCCGGGAGAGCGCGTTCCGCGTCGTCCGCTTCGGACCCGGCTACGACGAGCACGAGGTCGACGAGTTCCTGGTCCAGCTCGCCGGCGCGCTCGAACCCCGCTGACAGAGTTATCCACAGTTTCCGGTAGCTCTGGTCAACGACCGCCGGACGCGCGACGCTCGTGACATGGATCACTTCACCGCGCAGCGTCAGCGGCTGCGCTCCATGTTCGGCGTCTTCTTCGCCCCCGAGGTCATCGCGGCGCTCCTGGCGCTGGTCCGGCCCGCGGTGCGGCTCGGCCCGGACGGCGAGACCGCGGTGCGGTTCGGCGGCACGCCCCTGCTCCCCGCCGGCGCGCCGTGGCCGACCTGGAACGGCCGCCCCCTCGACTACCTCTGCACCGTCGACTTCACCCGGCTCGCCGCGATGGTGACGCTCCCCGGCCTTCCCACCGAGGGGCGGGTCGCCTTCTACTACGCCAGCGCCACCCCACGCCCCTGGGGCGACGAGCCCGACCAACGCGACGGCTGGAGACTCTTCTCCGGCGACCTGAAGGAGACCGAGCCGCCGGAGGGAGCGGTGACCTACCCGCCCTGCACCCTGCACGCGGCTCCCCTCCTGTCCCTGCCGGCGCCCCAGGAGCCCGTGCTGCGGCAGCTGGAGAACACCTACAGCGGCACGCTCCCGGTGTACGAGCAGCTGTATGCGGCCTGGATGCAGCACATCTGGCCGGACGACACGCCCGTCCACCAGATCGGCGGTTGGCCCGCCCTCGTCCAGCGCCCCCTCGGCTCCGGCTGCCGCCGAGCCTTCGGCCAAGACCTCGACCCCCCGGGGTCGGAGGACGGCGCCCACGGCTGCAACCTGCTGCTCCAGCTCGACTCGGACCCGCGCCTCGACTGGTACTGGGGCGACCCCGGCCGCGTCTACTTCTGCACCCACCAGGGCCAGCCCCTGTACCACGCATGGCTGACCCTCCAGGCGACATGAGCACGCCGATCACCACGGGGGAACCCGTGAGCGAGCCGGGCCCGAAGGGGCTCAGACACGCTCGGCCGGGTAAGCGCGCCGTTGGCCTCCGGCGCGCGGCACAATGCCCGCATGGGAGACTCCGCGTCCGCCAAGCCGTGCCTGTTCTGCGAGATCGTGAAGGGCGAGCGTCCAGCCCACCTTGTGCTGGACAGCGCGGACGCGGTCGCGTTCCTGGACGCCCGGCCCTTGTTCAAGGGACACACGTTGCTGGTCCCGCGCGAGCACATCGAGACGCTGCCGGATCTGCCGGAGCACATGCTCGGCGAGTTCTTCGCGCACGCCAGGCGGCTGGCGTCGGCCATGGAGGCGGCGCTGGGCGCCGCGGGGTCCTTCGTGGCCATGAACAACAGGGTGAGCCAGAGCGTCCCCCACCTTCATGTCCATGTGGTGCCGCGCAACCGCAAGGACGGCCTGCGCGGCTTCTTCTGGCCCCGCCACACCTACGCCTCCGACTCCGAGGCCGCCGACTACGCCGCCCGCCTCCGCGCCGCCCTGTGACCGCCCAGAGACCGTGTGGGGGCGTCAGGTGGCCCCTGTGGCTGCGTTCTGAGGTGTCGACCGCGGTGCTGCCCCCACCGTCGACGGCGCGCTATGGCAGGTGCGCCGAGGCTCTTGCGCGCCTACCGGTCTGGTACGGGACGCCTACGGCATCTGCGCCGGCGTCTTCCCGAACCAACCGACCCGAGGTGATGCGCGACATCGCCGCGTCACGCCAGGCCCGGCCTGTCACCACCGCACCGGAGCACTCCGGCCACCGCATTGCCACGGACCCACCGTGATCCACCGGACGCACCCTGGGCCGCGTGTGGTCGGAGGGGCTGGTGGTGGGAGAGGCGCAGTTCGGGGTTTGGGGGACTTGGGGCGGTGTGGCTTCTGGGATGGGGGTTATGAGCCGATACGCTGCCCTTGGTGACGGGATGTCGTTGTATTCCGGCTACGGTACGGCGTCGAGGAGAACGCCCGCGTCGAGCACATCGGCGGCCGGCGCCCCCGGACCGGAGGACCCCGATGACCGAGACCAAGCATGCCGCGGCGCCCGCGGACGTCGGCGCCGCGCTGCCCGCCATCGAGCTGGCGGGGGTGGCCAAGGAGTACCGCGCGCACGGCCAGACGGTGGCCGCGGTCCGGGGGCTGGACCTGGCGATCGCGCAGGGCGAGTTCTTCTCCCTGCTGGGGCCGTCGGGCTGCGGCAAGACGACCACGCTGCGGATGGTCGCCGGGTTCGAGCAGCCGACGGCGGGCGCGGTGTACCTGCACGGCGCCGACGTCACCGGTGTCCCGCCCGACCGGCGCGACGTCAACATGGTGTTCCAGTCGTACGCGCTGTTCCCGCACATGAGCGTGTTCGACAACGTGGCGTTCGGGCTGCGCCGCCGCCGCGTCCCCAAGCCGGAGATCAGGGCCAGGGTCGGCGAGATGCTGGAGATCGTCGACCTGACGGGGCTGGAGCGGCGGCGCCCCGGTGAGCTGTCGGGCGGGCAGCAGCAGCGGGTGGCGCTGGCCCGGGCGCTGGTCAACCGGCCGCGCGCGCTGCTGCTGGACGAGCCGCTCGGCGCGCTGGACCTGAAGCTGCGCCAGGCCATGCAGGTGGAGCTGAAGCGCGTCCAGCGCGAGGTCGGCGTCACGTTCGTGTACGTCACGCACGACCAGGGCGAGGCGCTGACCATGTCCGACCGGATCGCGGTGATGAACGCCGGGCGGATCGAGCAGCTCGGCACCCCGCGGGAGATCTACGAGCGGCCGCGGACCCGGTTCGTGGCCGGGTTCATCGGCACGTCCAACCTGCTGGAGGGCGAGGTCACGGCGATCGAGGACGGCCGCGCGGTGATCTCCTACGGCCCGGACGGGCGGATCGAGGTGCCGCTGCGTCCGGGACTGGCGGCGGCGCCGGGGCGGCGGCTGGAGCTGACCGTGCGGCCCGAGAAGATCGGGATCGGGACGCGGCGGCCCGGCGGCGGGCTGTGCGCGGTCCGCGGCACCGTCACCGAGATCGCCTACCTCGGCACGTCCACCAACTACAACGTCAGCACCGCGACCGGCGCGGAGATGGTGGTGTTCGCGCAGAACGCCGCGTCGGCCGAGGAGGTCGCGGGGCGCGGGGACACCGTCTGGCTGACGTGGGAGCCGCGACACTCGTACGCCATGGGAGCAGCGCAATGACCTCCGTCCGCGACCACCTCGATCCCTCGCTGCTGCGCGGGCTGACCCGGCCCCGCCGCGACGTGCTGCGGGTGCTGGGCGCCGCCGGGGCCGGGCTGGCGCTGGCGGCGTGCGGCGTGCAGGGGCAGGGCGGCAAGCAGGACGTCACCCGGTCGCAGGTCGAGCGGTACTGGGCGGGCAAGACCAGGAACGGCAGGCTGAGCTGGGCGAACTGGCCCGGGTACATGGAGGACGACCGGGCGACGCTCAAGGCGTTCGAGAAGGCCACCGGGATCGAGGTCGAGTACAAGGAGGTCATCCAGGAGACCGCGTCGTGGTTCGGCCGGATCCAGGCGCCGCTGGCGGCCGGGCAGTCGATCGGCTTCGACCTGATGGTCATGACCAACGGCATCCAGCTGGAGAAGGCCCGCCAGCTGGGCTACCTGGCGCCCCTCGACCACTCCCGGCTGAAGACGTTCGCCGCCAACGCCGGGCCCGGATTCACAAACCCGTCGTACGACCCGGGCAACACCTTCACCGTCCCCTACGTGTCGGGGATCACCGGGATCGCCTACAACACCAGGTACGTCGACGAGGAGATCACCAGCATCGCCCAGCTGTTCGACGCCAGGTACAAGGGGCGGGTCGGCATGCTGGCCGACTCCCAGGAGCTCGGCAACTTCGGCATGTTCCTGATCGGCGTGGACCCGGAGAAGTCGACCCCCGCCGACTGGGAGCGGGCCGCCGAGCGGCTCCGGCGGCAGCGCGACGCGGGGATCGTCCGCAAGTACTACGAGCAGGACTACATCGACGCCGTCAGCAAGGGCGACGTGTGGCTGACCATGGCGTGGTCGGGCGACGTCTACAGCCTGGCCGGGCCGGACGTGAGGTTCGCGGTGCCCGAGGAGGGCGGCACGATCTGGACCGACAACCTGTGCATCCCGAAGACCGCCGCCAACCCGGTCGACGCGATCACGATGATGGACTGGCTGTACGACCCGGAGAACAACGCGCCGCTGACCGAGTTCATCAACTACATCACGCCCGTCCCCGCCGTCCGGACGGTGATCGCCGAGCACGCCCGCAAGGCCGGCGGCGAGGAGAAGAAGGAGCTGGAGCGGCTCGGCTCGAGCCCGCTGGTGTTCCCCGCGGCCGACGACATGGCCCGGCTGCGGCACTACCGGCGGCTCACCCAGGACGAGGAGACCCGCTACCAGAAGATCTTCGAGCCGATCAGCAAGGGGTCGTGATGGCCGGTCCCACACGGCGCGGGGCGGCACCGTATCTGCTGGTCCTTCCGGCCGGGCTGTGGATGCTGGTGTTCTTCGCCGTCCCGCTCGTGCTGATGGTGTCGCTGTCGCTGCAGACCGGGAACCTCGTGGACGGGTTCCGGCAGACGTTCCACTGGCAGAACTACACCGACGGCCTGGCCGCCTACGGCGACAAGTTCGCGCGGTCGCTGTGGTACGGGCTGCTGGCCACGCTGGCGTGCGTGGCGCTGGCCTACCCGGCCGCGTACTGGATCGCCACGCGCGGCGGGCGGCGCAAGTCGACGTACCTGTTCCTGCTCCTGGTGCCGTACTTCGTGTCGTTCGTGCTGCGGACGGTCGCGTGGAAGCTGGTGCTGACCGACAACGGGCCGGTCCTCGGCCCGCTGCGCGACCGCGGCCTGCTGCCCGCCGACGCGCACGTGCTGGACACCGGGTTCGCGGTGGTGTCCGGGCTGACCTACAACTACCTGCCGTTCATGGTGCTGCCGATCTACGTGGCGCTGGAGCGGATCGACCGGCGGCTGGTGGAGGCCGCGCGCGACCTGTACGCCTCGCGGTTCCAGGTGTTCCGCCGGGTGGTCCTGCCGCTGTCGCTGCCGGGCGTGTTCGCCGGGGTCGTCATGACGTTCGTGCCGATCTGCTCCGACTACGTCAACGCCGAGGTGCTGGGCGGCCCGCACAACACCATGATCGGCAACGTGATCCAGTCGGAGTACTTCCACAACAGCGCCTACCCGCTGGCCTCGGCGCTGTCGTTCACGCTGATGGCGATCCTGCTGGTGGTGGTCTTCGTCTACGCGCGGGCCCTGGGCACGCGGGACGTCCTGGAGGCGGCCCGCCGATGACCGCGCCGCCCGCCCCGCGCCGCCGCGCCGCGTCCTCGGGACGCCTCCTGCACGTCTACACCGTGCTGCTGATCGCCTGGCTGCTGCTGCCGATCGCGGTGATGATCCTGTTCGGGTTCAACGACACCCACAGCCGGCAGAACTACCGCTGGGAGGGGTTCACCCTCCGCTGGTACCGGCACCTGTTCGACAAGCCGGACCTGACCGCCGCGCTGGTCAACTCGGTGACGATCGCGCTGCTCAGCACGGCGGTCACCACGGTGCTCGGCACCGCGGCGGGCCTGGCGCTGGGACGCCACCGGTTCCGCGGCAGGGGCGCGGCGAACCTGGTGCTGCTCATGGCGATCTGCTGCCCGGAGATCGTGATGGGCGCCGCGCTGCTGTCCATGTGCGTCACCTTCAACCTGCCGCGCGGCTATCCGACGATCCTGGCGGCGCACGTGATGTTCTCGATCGCGTTCGTGGCGGTGACGGTGCGCGCCCGCGTGGCGGGCCTCGACCCGGCCGTCGAGGAGGCCGCCGAGGACCTGGGGGCCGGGCCGTGGACGAGGTTCCGGCTGGTCACCCTGCCGATGATCATGCCGGGGGTGGTGTCGGGGGCGCTGCTGGCGTTCGTGCTGTCCATCGACGACTTCGTCATCACCGGGTTCACCGGCGGCGCCACCGTCACCTTCCCGCTGTGGGTCTACGGCTCCACCCGGACCGGCATGCCGCCGCAGGTCAACGTGATGGGGACGCTGATCTTCGCGGTCGGCGTGCTGGTGGCGGTCGTCTCCGCGCGGCGGAGCGTCCCGCGCCGGTGACCGGCGCGCCTCCCGCGGCCGACGGCCCGGCGGGACGCGCGGGTCAGTCCGGGGAGGGGTCCTCGGCGCCGAACACCTCCGTGGAGACCTCCAGGTACAGCTGCTCGGGGTAGGGCATGAAGCGGACGTTGCGCAGCGCCTGCTTGTCCCCCGCCGACTCGATGACGAACTCCCCGTACCCCAGCATGCGGCCGAGCACCGACCGCTCCAGCGCGATGTCCTCGACCTTGGCCAGGGGCATCATCGCCACCTCGCGGTTGATCACCCCGCGGATGACCATGAGCCGGTGCTCGGTCACCAGGAAGTACCGCAGCGACCACGCGAGGACCTTCCACACCAGGTAGCCCAGGGTCGGCAGCCACAGCCACCAGACCCACCAGATCCCGGTCACGGCGGCGACCAGCGCGCAGGCGATCAGCCCGCCCACCACCGCCAGCAGGGCGGGCAGCAGCACGGCCGGGTGCCCCCGCACCGCGATCACCCGCTCCTCGTGGGACATCAGGTACCGGCCCACGGTCCGCGACCCGGCCTCGTGGCGGAAGACCATCATGTCCTGGATGTTCATGCGCCACCCTTGTCATGATCAGGGGCTTCAAAGGTAGCCGAAGCGGCGCGCGCGCCGCAGTGCCGCGTCCGTCGGGTTTTCCTCGCCGGGCCGGCCGCCGTCTCGCCGTCGCCGCACGTCATGGACGGGTCCGGATACCGCCAACGTCTGGTGCGCCGTCGATATGGCCCCGCGAAACCGGAAACGCCCCCCGTGACCGAGGTGACCTGGTTACGGGGGGGGGAGTGCCATGGCCGAGACGGTGGCCGACTACGTGCTCACAAGGCTGCGCGACTGGGGCGTCGAACACGTCTTCTGCTATCCGGGCGACGGCATCAACGGCCTGGTCGCGGCGCTCGGCCGGGCGGGGACGCCCAAGGTGGTGCAGCCGCGGCACGAGGAGATGGGCGCGTTCGAGGCGGTCGGCTACGCCAAGTTCGGCGGCGGCGTCGGCGTGTGCATGGCCACCAGCGGGCCGGGCGCGATCCACCTGCTGAACGGGCTGTACGACGCCAAGCTCGACCACGTTCCGGTGGTGGCGATCGTCGGGCAGGTGGCGCGCAGCGCCATGGGCGGCAGCTACATGCAGGAGGTCGATCTGCAGGTCCTGTTCAAGGACGTGGCGTCCGACTACGTGCACACGGTCGCCGTCCCCGAGCAGCTGCCCAACGTGCTGGACCGGGCCCTGCGCACCGCCCTGGACCGGCGCGCCCCCACCTGCGTGATCATCCCGGCCGACCTGCAGGAGGCCGAGTACGAGGCGCCGGCGCACGCCTTCCGGCAGGTGCCCTCCAGCGCGCCGGGGTACGCGGCGCCCGAGACCCGCCCGCCCGAGGCCGAGCTCGCCCGCGCCGCCGAGGTGATCAACGCGGGGGAGAAGGTGGCGATCCTGGTCGGGCAGGGCGCCCGGTCGGCCGCCGCCGAGGTGCTGGAGCTGGCCGAGGCGACCGGAGGCGGCATCGCCAAGGCGCTGCTCGGCAAGGACGTCGTCTCCGACGAGCCGGCCTTCGTCACCGGTGCGATCGGGCTGCTGGGCACCCGGCCCAGCTACGAGCTGATGCGCGACTGCGACACCCTGGTGATCGTCGGGTCCAGCTTCCCCTACAGTCAGTTCCTGCCCGAGTACGGCGGCGTCCGCGCCGTGCAGATCGACATCGCCGGGCACATGATCGGGATGCGCTACCCCACCGAGGTCAACCTGGTCGGGGACGCCGGGGCCACGCTGCGGGCGCTGCTGCCGCGGCTGCGCCGCAAGCGGCACGGCGACTGGCGCCGCACGATCGAGCGCAACGTGCAGCGCTGGCGGCAGACGATGGAGTCGCAGGCGCAGATGCCCGCCGATCCGGTCAACCCGATGCTGGTGTGCCACGAGCTGTCGCCCCGGCTGCCCGACGACGCGATCGTCACCTGCGACTCGGGGTCGGTCGCCAACTGGTACGCGCGGCTGCTGCGGTTCCGCGGCCGGATGCGCGGGTCGCTGTCGGGGACGCTGGCCAGCATGGGGGCGGCCGTTCCGTACGCGATCGGCGCCAAGTTCGCCCATCCGGACCGGCCCGTGATCGCGCTGACCGGCGACGGGGCGATGCAGATGAACGGGATGGCCGAGCTGATCACCGCGTGCCGGTACTGGCGGAGCTGGCCGGACCCGCGGCTGATCGTGGCGGTGCTGCACAACAACGACCTCAACCAGGTCACCTGGGAGCTGCGCGCGATGGGCGGCTCGCCGCGCGTCCCGCAGACCCAGGACCTGCCGGACGTGTCGTACGCGGGCTTCGCGCGTTCGCTGGACCTGGAGGGCATCGAAGTCGACAAGCCCGGCCTGCTCGGCCCGGCGTGGGACCAGGCGCTCGGCTCCGACCGCCCGGTGGTGCTGGACGTGCGGTGCAGCGCCGACCTGCCGCCGATCCCGCCGCACGTCGAGTTCGACCAGGTGAAGAACACGATGGAGGCGCTGCTGAAGGGCGACAGGGACGCCTGGGGGATCGTCGGCGAAGGGGTGCGGGCCAAGCTGCGGGAGGCCCTGCCGCGCCGGGGGAGGTAGCGGCCTTCTTGCCCATCGGCGGACGCGTCCGGAAGATGGGGGCATGGTCACCCCTGAGGAGCCCCCTCCCGGTCCGTCCCGGGGGCCCGGCGCCGGTGCGGACGTGACGGGGCGGCCGGTGTGGCGGCTGCTGCTGCGCGGCCTGGGCGTGTTCCTGCCGGGCTGGCGGGCGCCGCAGGGGGTGACGGGCGTCCGCGACGGCGCGTCCGGGCCGGGTGCGGCGCCCGGGTTCGGGCCGCCGGGGTACGTCGACCGCGCCACCGGCTTCGGCCTGCACCTGGCGGACCGGGCGCGCGGCCTGGAACCCGACCGCGAGATCTACGTGCGCGGGCGGCAGGACCCCAGCTTCGGCATCGTGATCGCGGGGCCGTCGGCGGCGATCGGCACCCGGGTCGTGGACGCGGCCGGGCTGGTGCGGTACGCGCGCCGCCTCACCTTCGAGGAGCTGTGCGACGCCGCCGACGCGGGCTCGGTGCCCTACGCGATGCGCGCCGCGCGGGCCGTGCACAACGTGGTCTTCCTGGACCGCGCGGCGGGCGTGGGGCTGTGCGCGGAGGCGGACCCGGTGACGGGGCAGGCCGCGTGCCCGCTGTTCGTGCGGCTGCGCGCGTCCGACCGCGCCGTGCGCGCCTACGGCCTCGGCCCGGCCGTCACGACCCCGCGGCCCACAGGCTGAGGTCCCACAGCTGGTGGGACGGCAGGCGCCGCAGCCGCACGGCGGCGGCGGCCGGGTCCCAGAACACCCCGTCGCTCTCCAGCTCCAGCGACTGCGGCGGGGTGAGCACGGCGCACAGGAACTCGTCCCGGCTGCGCACCGCCAGCAGCGGGCCGATCTGCGCCACGGCGCCGCTGCTCTCGTAGAGCGCGCGCAGCAGCGCCTTGAGCGCGGCCTCGTCCTCGGGGGGAGGCTCGGGGGTGACGCCGGGCGGCAGGACGCGTTCGCCGGGGCGTCCGCGCGCCAGGGAGGCCGGGCCGCCGCCCGGCGGCAGGTCCGCGCCCGTGGAGATGAGCAGGGCGGTGAAGACGCCGCCGAGGTCCTCGGGGCGCTGCCCGGCCAGAAAGTAGCGGCGGCGCTCCGGCGCGTCGTCGGCCGGCAGGCCATTGGGCTTGTCGGTGGTGCGGAACCGGATCCGCAGGCGGTTGGCCTCCAGGCACCGCTCGTACACCTCGGCGAGGATGTCCTCCAGCCGGCCGTCGCGCGTCCACAGCCGCCCGACCACGTTGACCGACGTCCCGTCGCGCCCGCCGCGGGGGCGGGCCTCCAGCGTGGCCGTCACGGCCTCGTCCAGCTCGCTTTCGGTGAACGCCAGCAGTTCGGCGACGATGTCCTCCACGTCCTCCAGCGTGCGGGTGAGGGTGCGCTGCAGCTCCAGCATCCCCGCGCCGTCGCGCTCCAGCTCGGCCAGCCGCGCCAGGGCCGCCTCCACGTCGGCGCCGCCCGCGCCGCGCTCGCCGGTGCGGGCGCCGGCCTCGGCGACCGCGCGCACCGACGTCTCCACCTCCGCCAGCTTGCGGCGCAGCGCGGCGAGCGTGACCCGCTGCTGCTCCAGCTCGTGCAGCCGGCCCGCCTGCGTGCGCAGGTACTCGTCGGCCCGGTGCACCAGCGCGGCCAGCTCCTCGACCTGGCTGGTGTTGTCGCGCAGCCGCGAGTCGAGCGCGGGCAGCACGTCCCGCTTGACCCGCGACAGCTCGGCGGAAAGCTGCTCGCCCACCGTCACCAGCACGCTGTTCTGCTTGGTGACCTGCTCGTTGAGCTCGTCGACGCGACGCACGAACGCGGCGGCCTGGTGCTTGCTCTGCCGGCCCGCGTACAGCTCCAGCGCCCCCACGACGACGCACAGCACCACCAGGATCACCGTCGTCAATGGGACTCCTCCGGACGCGGCGGCGGTTCTCTCATCGTGTTGTGATCGCGACCATAACCTACGGGGACGTACCAGGAGGAGCACTTACGTAAGCGACTTATCTTCCTGACCGAAAGGCGGGGCGCCCCCGGGCCGGCTCGCGGCGGCGCCGCTCCACCGGCCCGCTCAGCTCCCGGCGACGGGTTCGTCGCAGCCCTCGAACTGCGGCACCGTGGTGGTGAGCCGCAGCCCGGACGCCCCGAACCAGCGGTGCAGCAGCCGGGGGACCGTCCCGTCCTGGTACATGCGCGTGATGGCCTTGTTGACGGCCTCGCAGCCCGCCACGTCGTCGCGGTGCAGGCCGACCCCGTACGGTTCGTCGGAGAACGGGGCGTTGACCAGCCGCACCGGCGCGCCGCCGTCCCGCGCCCGCGCGGCCAGCCCGGCCAGGATCAGGTCGTCGGTGGACACCGCGTCCACGTCGCCGTCCTGCAGGCCGACCAGGCACTGGTCGTAGCCGCCGGATTCGCGCGGGGTCGCCTTGACGCCCTTCTCGTCGATGACGCGGCGGTGCGACAGCGAACCCGCGACGCTGCACAGCGTGCGGCCCGCCAGGTCCCGCACGTTCCGCACGGCGGTGTCGGAGCGGCGGACGAGGATGTCCTGGTGGGCGACGTAGTAGGGCCCGGCGAACAGCACCTTGGTCTTGCGCTCGGGGGTGATGGAGTAGCTGGCCACGACCATGTCGACCTGGCCGGTGACGAGCAGGTCCTCGCGGTTGACGTCCCTCGGCACCGGCCGCAGGTCGACGCGGTCGCGGGGCACGCCGAGGCGGCGGGCGATCTCGCGGGCGACGTCGATGTCGAAGCCCTGCAGGTCGGGGTCGCGGAAGCCGAGTCCCGGCCGGTCCTCGTTCACCGCGATGACCAGGCTGTCCCTGCCGACGACGGACGGGGTGTCGGCGTCGGCGCTGCCGCAGGCCGCCGCCGACGCCGCCAGCGCCGCCGAGACGGCGGCCGCGGCGGCGCGCCGGGCGGCTGTGGAACGTGTCTGCAAGCCGATCTGCATGCCGGGTCCCTTCACCGGTACTCCGCCAGGCGGGGGCGCACGCCGGCCGCCACCAGGACGAGGATGACCAGCCCCGACACCGGGAGCACCACGTCCCAGCCGTCGGTGCCCTCGTCGCCCGCCCGCACCGCGGCGTCGAAGTCGCGGCGGTGCAGCCCGGCGAGCGCGTTGAGCGACGCGTCGTACCGGGCGAACAGCCGGACGCCGGTGTCCGGGCCGGTGCCCAGCCGCGCGCGGACCGCCTCGTCGGTGCGGCCGGCGGCGGCCAGGTCGCGGATGCGGCGGTCGGCGAGCTGGAAGGCGCGGAAGTCGTCCAGCACCTTCTCGAACGCCTTGGCCTGCGCGCCGGTCAGGGCGCGTTCTGACTCGTCCCCGAGGAAGCCCAGGAACCGCGCCCGCCCCCAGGAGCGGCCCTGGGACTCCACGGCCTCGGTGTACTCGGGGAGGCTGTCGGCCTGCAGGTACAGGATCGACTGCGACTTGCTGAGGTAGGTCTGCGTGTAGGCGTCGGCGCGGTCGGGGTCCAGGAGGAAGCGGGTCTGGTCGGCGTTGGCGCTGTTGCTGATGGCGCGGGTGCGCGACAGCGCGAGGACGGGGTCGAACCCGTCGCGTTTGGCGTCGCGCAGGTGCCCGGCCTGGGACGACAGCATGGACGTGCTCATCACCACGAGCACGAGCGCCGCCAGGGTCGCCGGCGCGACGCCCGGGTTGAGCACGCGCCGGAACCGCACGTACAGGTAGTGGTTGAGGGCGAGCAGCAGCGCCAGGAGCAGCACGCCGGTGACGACCACCAGCGTGCGGCCGGTCAGCACCGCCGACCGCTCGGACTCGTAGGTGTGCCGGACCAGGGTGCCGTTGTCGAGGGTCAGGTTGTAGGCCTTGGGCAGCAGGTCCAGCTTCATCAGGTCGGTGGCCTGCCGGTAGGCGTCCAGGACGCGCTGCGGCGGGGGCCCGGCGGCGTGGTGGGCCTGCTCGTCCAGCAGCAGCGCCTGGCCGGCGTGGCGTTCGTAGCGGCCGAGGGCGTCGAGCAGGTCGCGGGCCGTCTCCCGCTCGGTGGGGTCGTCGGCGAGCCGGGACGCCTGCAGCAGCGCGGCGCCCGCCTTGGCGCGGCTCTGCTCGTACCGGGCGAGCAGCTGGTCGCGGCGCATCCCCAGGTCGCGCGAGGTGCCGATGAGCAGCGCGTTGGCCAGGTGCGCGTCCATGTCGGTGAGGTGGAAGTACAGGTCGCCGGTGGCGACGACCTGGGGGCCCGCGTCGTGGCCGATGACGCGGACGCCGTCGCGGGCCGCCCCGACGGCCCACCACGTGGACGCCAGCAGCGCGACGAGCGCCAGGATGATCAGGGCCGTGAGTGTCCGTACCCTGCCCGCGACCGTGCGGGGCACCAGCGGCAGCGACCGGGAAGGCGGCGCGTGCCGTCCCGGTGGGGCGGGCACGCGCGCGCTCGGGGGCTGCGGCCCGCCCGGGGCCGGCCCCCCGCCGGGGGGACGCGCCACGGCCGTCACGCCGCGCCGCCCTTGCTGAGCGTGATGGTCGTCCACGCGCCCACGTGGATGCGGTCGCCGTCGCCGACGGGCACCTCGACGTTCAGGGGGATCGGTTCGGTCGCGCCGTTCAGGCACGTGCGGTTGGTGGAGCCGGGATCGACCAGGGTCCAGGTGCCGTCCGGCTTGGCCAGCAGCACCGCATGCACGTGGGAGACGCCGGGGTCGGCCGGGGGCTCCTGCAGGTCGATCTCGGGGTTCGTCCCCCGGGACACGCTGCGCCTGCCGATGCGGATCTGCTTTCCGGTCAAGGGAATCCGCCGTTCGGGGCAGTAGGGCGGGAACGGGATGTCCTTGGCGTCGGGTCCGCCTTCGGCGATGACGGTGTCGTAGTACTCGCGGTCGGCGTTCACGATGGCCACCCACTCCGCCTCCTGGGGCGCGCCCTCGGCCGCCGCGGCCGCGCCCGGGGCCGGGGAGGGCGGGCCCGGGGAGGGCGCGGCAGGCGGAGCCGGGACCGGCGCCGGCTGCGGCGGGGGGAGCGGCTGCGGCGGACCCGAGGGGGTCGGCCTGCCGCCTCCCGTCGCGAAGTCGTAGCCGCACTCCTCGCAGAAGCGGTCGGTGGACGGCGTCCCGCAGTCCGGGCAGGGCACGCCCTCACCCCCCGTGGGCTGCCCCGCCGCGGGGGCGGCCCCGGAAGGCGCGGACGCGGGCGCGGGCGCGGGGGAGGCTTCACCGCCGATGCGCTGACCGCACACGTCGCAGTAGTCGTCGGTACCGGAACTGTGCCCGGACGGACAGATCGCCATGCTCAGCCCTCGCCTCTGCGCGTACGGACGGTCTTGGTCGACCGGGTGTCCAGCGACATCACGTCGGCCTTGTCGACGTTCTTGCGCAGCCGGACCGTCCCGGTGGCCGGGTCCACCACGTCCACCACCTTGCGCAGCATGGACGTGATCGCGTCGTTGCCCGCCTCGTCGGCCAGCCGCACCGCGCGGCC
Source organism: Actinomadura keratinilytica (assembly GCF_039539665.1). Taxonomy (NCBI): domain Bacteria; kingdom Bacillati; phylum Actinomycetota; class Actinomycetes; order Streptosporangiales; family Thermomonosporaceae; genus Actinomadura; species Actinomadura keratinilytica. The sequence continues at coordinate 42,017 of NZ_BAABDO010000027.1, read as the reverse complement.
CAGCCGCGCGGTGGCGGTGTCCAGGTCGCCGCTCTCGCGCGCCGCCAGCCCCTCCTGGATGGCCTGGGCCAGCTCGGCCTGCCCGGTGTAGTGCGCCACCCGCGGGTTGATCTTGGTGGACTGCGCCTCGTCGTCGGTCCACTGCGCCAGCACGTTGCCGGTCGCCAGCACCTGCTCGGCGCGGTCGGCCGTGCCCGGCAGCACCAGCTTGATCCAGGCGGCGCGCAGCTCGGTGCCCACCGCCGCGGGCGGCACCTCCACGCACACGTGGTAGTCGCGGCTCTCGGCGCCCCACGCCCCGATCGGGTAGTCCCCGGCCTGCGGCGCCGCCTCGACGCGCCGCCCGGTCAGGTCCTCCACCGACGGCATCACCTGCTTGACGAACTTCACCGCGGCGGTCCGCGGCGTCCACACGCGCAGCATCACGTCGGCGACGGCCTTGCCCATCGCCGCCTCGGTCATGGCCTGGAAGTCGGCCACCAGGTCGGCGGGGTCGGCGACGATGTCCACGCCGCCGAGCAGCGCCGAGGCGATCTTGCGCAGCTCGGCGACCTCCCAGTCGGTGCCCACGCCCCGGCAGTCGCACACGAACCGCCCCGAGCAGCGCTGCAGTACCGCGTCGAGCTGGGCGGGCGTCTCGTGCTGGTTCTTGCCGTCGGTGAGCAGGATGGCGTGCCGGATGCCGTCCTGGTGGGCGTCGAACAGCTGGTCGGCCAGCCGCAGCCACGAGCCGATCGCGGTGCCGCCGTGCGCCGTGAGCCGCGCCAGCGCGGCCCTGGCCTCGCTGCGGGTGGTCGCGTCGGCCCGCACCAGCGGCGGTGCGCCCGGATAGACCAGCTTGGCGTCGTTGGACCCGGCGATCACGGCGAAGTGGACGCCGTCGCGCAGCGTGTCGACCGCCACCTGGGCGGCCTCGATGGCGGCGTGCAGCTTGCTGTCGGGATAGGACATCGAGCCCGAGGTGTCGATGATGATGACCTCGGCGGCCTCGGTCGCCGCGCCGCCCGCGGGGGCTGCGCCGGACGACTCGACCGACACGATCGCGTGGACCTCGCGGCCGCCCACGGGCAGGTACTTGTTCTGGTCGACCTTGACGGTGAACTGCGGCTGGTCGCTCATCGGGGTTGCTCCGTAGTCGGCGGGACGGATGGGTTCGCGGGGGACGCGTCCTTCCTGGCGGGGGTCTGCGGGACGGGGACGACGGCGACGGTGACGTTGTCGCGGCCGCCGGCGTCCAGGGCGTGCCGCACGAGCACGCCGGCCGCCTCCAGCGGGGGGACGGCCTCCGGCGGGGCGCCGGACGCGGCCGTGAGCACGGCGGTGAGCTGCTCGGGCGCGGGCAGGTAGTTCCACAGGCCGTCGCTGCACACCACCACCGCGCCGGGGCCCTCCACGGGGCGGGTGCGCACGTGCGGGGCGAGGTCCACGGCGTCCGCGCCCAGCCACGCGGTGATGACGTGCGCGTTGGGGTGGGCCTCGGCCTCGGCCTCGGTGAGGGCGCCCTCGGCCACCATGGCGGCGGCCCAGGAGTCGTCGTCGGTCAGCCGCTGCGAACCGCCGGCGGACGCGGCGAGCCAGTAGGCGCGGCTGTCGCCGACCCACCCGACGGTCACCGCGCCGGGGGCGACCGCGGCCGCCACCAGGGTGCAGGAGGGCGCCTCGTCCGGGGAGCCGGCCAGGGCCGCGACGGCGTCGGCCGCGTCGGCGATGGCCGTGCGCATGGCGGTCTCGGCGTCCGTCCCGCCGTCCAGCGCGGCGACCAGCGACGCGACGGCGGTTTCGGCCGCGGCCCCGGAGGCGTCCTCGGGGCGCGGCGACGATCCGACCCCGTCGCACACCACCACCGCCACGCCCCCGCGCCACGGGGCGATGGCCAGAGCGTCCTCGTTGCGGCTGTAGCGCAGCCCGCGGTCGCTGATCCCGGCGGCGGCGCCGTCGGGCAGTTCCACCTCGACGTGGTCGCGGTCGGCGGGCTGGCGCAGCCCGCAGTGCTCGCAGTAGCCGTCGGCGTCGATGGCGGTCGCGCCGCAGCCCGTGCAGCGCCGCAGCCGTACCGGCGCGGCGCCGGACCGGGGGTCGAGCCGCTGCCCGCACGCCTCGCAGAACTCCTCGCCCGGGTACACCACCTCCCGGCACGAGGGGCACCCCAGGTCCACCGTCTCGGCCGTCCCCCGCTCCCCGGTCACAGCAGCGTCCTGGGGCGGACGATGTTGGCGCGGTCGATGAGCAGCCGCCGTTCCTCCCTGTCCGTGCTGTGCCGCGCCAGCGACCGGTACGTCCGTTCCAGCGCGCTCCGCACGTGTCCCTCCGTCAGCTTCGCCCCCAACACACTGCCTCCTTGCGGGGAGTGCTTCGGCGCGTGGCGCACCCAGGCCAGGGCCGCCTCCAGCACCTCCGCCTCCAGACGCTGCCGCCGCTCGCCCTCGACGTCGAGCGCGGCCAGGCGGTCGCCCGCGCCGACGAGGTCGGCCGCGGTCAGCTCGGACGCGAGACGACCCCGCACGATGGTCGTCACCGCCGCCAGCTGCGCGGCCACGTGCCGGATCGAGGTCTGCGGCACCGAGTCCAGGACCGCGACGGCCGCCGCCCGGTCGCCCCCGGCCAGATGCACCCGGGCCAGGCCGAACGCCGCGTTGATGTAGGAGTCGTCGGTGCGCCACACCCTCTCGTACAGGCGCGCCGCGTCGGCGGGGGCGGTGCGCTCCCGGCAGAACGCCAGCGCCAGCTTGGGCGCCGCCTCGCCGGGCAGCAGGCCGTAGAGGTCGTCGAACATCGCCGCGGCCTCGTCCACGCGCTCCCGGGCCAGCGTGGCGACCGCCCGGTACCAGGTGAGCCGCCAGTCGCCGTCCAGCTCGCCCGCCAGGTCGTCCAGCAGGCGCAGCGCCTCGTCGGGGCGGCCCAGCTCGATGCGCACCCGCACGCCTGTCAGCGCGACCTCGGGCGTGCGCTGGGGCGCGCCGCCCAGGGCCGCCATGAGCTGCCGCGGCTCCAGCGCCGTCAGCCCGGCCAGGAATCCGGCGGCCGGGTCGGCGCCGTCCACCAGCGGCACCGGCAGCGCGGACGCGGCGTCCCGGGGCGCCGGCACCGGCAGCGGGGAGCCGGCGCCGTACACGTCCGGCTGGGCTCCCGCGGCGAACCGCTCGGGGCCGAACAGCGCCGACGGGGCGGGCCGCGGCCGGCCGTCCTCGGCGGCCAGCACCTCCCGCAGCACCCCGGTGAGCTGCTCGGCCATCTCGGCAGCGTCCTGGAAGCGGCGCGCCGGGTCGCGGTGCGTGGCGCGGCGCAGGAACCGGTCGAACGACTCGTGCCGGGCCAGCACCGGCACCTGCTCGCGCGGCGGCAGGCTGGTGGCGTAGGTGGTGGTGAACTCTGCGAACGGGAAGCTCAGCACCGCCAGCGCCCGGCCGACGGTGTACAGGTCGGAGCTGACGGACGGGCCGTCGTCGGCGATCTCGGGGGCCTGGTAGCCGACCGTGCCGTAGATGGCGCCGTCCTGGTCGTCGATCCGCCGCACCGCGCCCAGGTCGATCAGCCGCAGCTGCTCCTCGGACTGGATGACGTTGTCCGGCTTGAAGTCGCAGTACAGCAGCCCCTGCGCGTGCAGGTAGCCGAACGCCTGCAGCACCTCAAGGGCGTAGGCGATGGCCTGGCCGAGCGGCAGCGCGTCCTCGCCGTGCCGCCGCCGCTCCAGCAGGATGTCCTTGAGCGAGCGACCCCCGACGTACTCCATGACGATGTAGCCGGCGGGGGCGCCGGTGGCCGGGTCCGGATGCTGGACGAAGTTGTAGATCTTGACGATGTTGGGATGCTCGACCTCGGCGAGGAACGCCCGCTCGGCGGCCGCGGCGGCCAGCGCGTCGGCGTCCCCGGTGTCCAGCAGGCCCTTGAGCACCACCCAGCGGTCGCTGACGTTGCGGTCCTTGGCCAGGTAGATCCAGCCGAGGCCGCCGTGCGCCAGGCAGCCCAGCACCTCGTACTGGCCGCCCACCAGGTCGCCCGGGCGCAGCTTGGGGGTGAACGAGAAGCCCGCCCCGCACTTGGCGCAGAACCCCTCCGTGCGGCCCGGCCGGTCGCCCCGGCTGCGCCCCACCGGTTCGCCGCAGCCGCCGCAGAACCGCTTGTGCTCGGCGACCTCCGGGTCGGGCAGGACGGCGCTGGCCGGGTCCCGGTACGGCACGCGCGGCACCTCGACCAGGCCCGCGCCGAGCTGCCCGCGCCGCCCCGACCCGCGCGTCGACCCCGTCCGCCCCGTGCCCGCGCCGGAACCGCCGCGCGTCGGCGTGCTGGGCGCGGCCGTCCGCCCAGACGCCGCGGGGCCGGCCGGGGCCGCGGGGGGCAGGCCGCAGGTGTCGCAGTAGCCGTCCTGGATCGTGCCAGTGCAGCCCTGCCGTGCGCAGGCGTCGCTCGGGGGCGTGCCGGGGGCCGCCACCTGTGACGCCGGGGCGGGGGGCAGGCCGCAGGTGTCGCAGTAGCCGTCTTCGATCGTTCCGGTGCACCCCTGCCGCGTGCACGCGTCACCGGCCGCGCCGGCAGGGGCCGGCGGGGGCGACACGGGGGCGGGGGGCAGGCCGCACTCGACGCAGTAGCCGTCCTCGACCGACCCGCCGCAGCCCGGCGCGGTGCACTGAATCATCGGCGCGATCCCTTCGCCCGTGCGGAGACGGCCTGCTGGTATGCCGACAGCGCCGCCGTCGCCCCGCGCAGGTCGCACGGGGACGTCCACAGCAGCGCGCGTGCGCGCTCGTACAGCGCGGTCAGCTCGTCGTCCTCCAGGTGGCCCAGGCGCGCGGCCTTGGCCCGGTAGGCGTCCAGCCGTCCGCGCAGCTCCTCGCGGCGGTCCAGCAGGCCGGTGAAGATGTCGACGGCCTCCCGCGCCCGCGCCAGCGCGGTCTGCACGGCGGCGTCCAGGTCGGCCAGCCGCGCCGCCGGCTCCTCCCAGCGGCCGCCGGCGCGCAGGGCGTCCAGCTCGGCGAGCCGGTCGGCCAGCGCGGGCGCGGTGTCGGGCGCCGCCGGGACCGCCGCAAAGCTGATCTTGGCGAGGGCGTCCGCGCGGGCGCGCCGGGCCTGCTCCTCGGTCCGGCGGACGCGGCCCACCGCGTCCCGCAGCCGCGCGAGGCGTTCGGCGTGCCCGGCCCGCAGCCGGGCCGCCTCCTCCAGCCGCCGGCGCAGTTCGCGCAGGTCGGCGTCGAGGGCGTCCAAGCGGGTGACCGCGGCGGTGCCGTCGGCGCGGGCGCGCGACAGCGGGTCGGCGCGGATCGTCTCGCGCACCGCGGCCAGTTCGCGTTCGACGCGGTCGGGGCCGGGCCCGCCGCCCGCCGCCCGCGCCGCCGCCCGCGCCGCCGCGCACGCCCGCTCGACCTCGTCGAACCTGGACAGCAGCGCCGACCACACCGCGTCGACCCCCGCGACGATCCGCGCGGCCTCCTCGAACAGCGGGTTCATGCGGGCGACCGCGCCGTCCAGCGTCAGCCGCTCACCGGCGGGCGCCGACAGCAGCGTGCGCCGCTCCAGCGGTACCTGCGGCGCCGGCAGCTCCACCGACGGGCCGGTCAGCAGCCGGGTCAGCTCCGCCAGCTGGGCCTGGCCCGGACGCGGATGCCGGGCGCGCAGCCGCTCGGCGTCCCCGAGCACCCGCCCGTACAGGTCGAACAGCGACCACAGCGCGGCCGTCCGCGACCGCAGCTCGCCCTGGCGGCGGGCGGTCTCGCCGGTCAGCCCCGCCCCCTCGAGCAGCGCGTGGCCGGGGTGCGCCTCCAGTTCGGCCAGCGCGGCGCCGATGCGCTCCCTGTCGTCCCGCAGCCGCCGCAGCGCGCCGTCCACCTCGTCGCGGGTCAGCGGCGGGCGTGCGGCACCGCTCACCGCGGCCCCATCTCACCCATGTTCGCCCCCGGTATCGCGCTTTTGGGGGATCAGTGTTCACCATGCGGACGGCGCCGCTCAAGACCTCCAAACCGTCGGTGTTCGAACGTATTATCGAATCATGGCGAACGTAGCGACGCACCGCACCGCCCTCACCGCCGCGGAGATCGCCGCGCTGGCGCTCTCGCTGGCGCACCTCGGCGCCGGGCCGCAGGCGGCCACCGCCCGCCGGGCCCTGCGCACCCTGCTCGACGACGCCACCGACACCGAGACCGTCGCCGCGCGTTCCCTGCCCGTCCCGGCCGCCCCCCGGCCCGCCCGGTCGGCCGACGCCGTTCTGTCCACCCTGCAGACCCTCACCACGCCGCTCAGCCCCGCCACCGCCGACCGCGCCCGGGTGATCGCGGCCGCGATCACCGAGCACCGCGTCATCCGGCTCGTCTACGGCGACGCCCGCGCCAACGTCACCATCCGCGAGGTCGAACCCGTCACCTGCCTGGTCCACCGCGACCACTGGTACCTGGTCGGCTGGTGCCGGATGCGGCGCGGCGTGCGCGCCTTCCGCTTCGACCGGATCCTGGCCGTCGAGTCCACCGGCATGCCCGCCCGGCCCCACCGCGCCGAGCGCTACCTGCCCTTCCAGGGCCGCGCCGCCGCCTGATCAAGGCCCCGTGCGGCGGTCCGCGCGTGCCCCTGCGCGGCCCGCCCCCCTGCCGCTACCCCCGGGTCAGGACGCCGTGGTGCGCTCCACGGCGTCGGAGACGACCGCGGCGACGTCGCGGGTGCGGGTGTAGGCGGCGCGCTGCGTCCGGGCGCCGTTGCCGCGGTCGAGCAGCTCTCGCAGCAGCCCCTGCACGGCCTCCAGGTCGCCGATGCGGTCCAGGGCGGGGCCGACGTGGTCCAGCAGCGCGGCCACCACCGCGTGCGCGGGGGCGGCGCGGTGGGTGACCGGGTGCACCAGGTCGTCCCGCAGCCCGGAGCGGCTGGCCCGCCACATCGCCAGCCGCAGCAGGTGGGTGCGCACGGGGTCCGGGGGCTCGCCCGCCCGCCACGCCCGCGCCGCCGTCTCCACCAGCGCGCGGACCAGCGCGGCGAGCAGGACGGTGTCGCCGGCGTGCAGGCAGACGTCCGCGACGCGGACCTCCACGGTGGGATAGCGGTGGGAGATCCGGGCGTCGAAGTAGATCATGCCCTGGTCGAGCATCGTGCCCGTGCCGAGCATCGCCTCGACGGTCGCCCGGTACTCGGCGAACGACCCGAACGGCTCGGTCGGCCCGCTGGACGGCCAGCGCCCCCACACCTGGTGCCGCCAGCTCTCGTATCCGGTGTCGCGGCCCTGCCAGAACGGGGAGTTGGCGCTCAGCGCCAGCAGGGGCGGCAGCCACGGCCGGATCCGGTCGAGCACCGCCGCGCCCTCCTCCGGCGAGGCCACGTTCACGTGCACATGGCAGCCGCACGTCAGCTGCTCCGCCGCGGTCAGCGCGTAGGCGTCGGCCATCCGCCGGTACCGCCGGGACGGGGTGAGCGACGGCCGCACCGCCACCGGCGAGGTCGCCAGCGCCGCCACCGCGGCGCCGACGCCGCGCGCGGCCTGCGCCGCGGCGCGCCGGGCCCACCTGATCTGGTCCGCCAGCTCGGCGAGCGAGGCGCACGGCCGGGTGCACACCTCCAGCTGCTCGCGCTGCAGCTCGGTCTCCAGGCACTCGCCGCCCGACGACTCGGCCGGCCGGTCGTGGTGGCCGCGCGGCACCTCGCCGTGCTCGCAGCAGTAGCGGATCGCGTCGACCGAGACGGCCCGCGGCGCCCCGTCGACCGGATCGACCAGCAGAAGCTCCTCTTCCACGCCGATGGTCCGGGGCTGCGCCGCCTTGCGTTGGTCCACGCTGTCGTTCTGCCCGGGGGACGGCCGATACACGGCCGGGGGCGGGGAGGGGCCCCGGCTCCGGCCCCCTGGCGCTCACGATGGGAACGCGCCGCTCAGGAACGTTCCCACCGCAGGGAGGCGAGCGCCAGCAGGGCGACGTGGAGGGAGACGCAGGACTCCACGTCGTCGAGGTCGGCGCCGAGGACGCGCTCGATGCGGCGCAGGCGCTCGTAGAAGGCGGGCCGGGACAGGTGGGCGCGCTGGGCGGCGACGGCCTTGTTGCGGCCCGAGTCGAGGTAAAGCTCCAGGATGCGGGTGAGGTCGCTGCCGCGCTGGGCGTCGTACTCCAGCAGGGGGCCCAGCTCGCGTTCGACGAAGGTCTGCACGCGCGCGTCGTCGCGCAGCAGGTGCAGCAGGCCGCGCAGGCGCAGGTCGGGCAGGCGGTAGACCAGGCGGGTGCCGGAGCCGCGCGCGGCCACGTCGGCGACCTGCTCGGCCTCCAGGAAGGAGCGGCGCACGTCGCGGACCGACTCCACCACCGAGCCCGCGGCCATGACCACCTCGCCGTCGGACTGCTTGCGGACGCGCCCGGCGACCTCGTTGAGCACCGTCTCGACGTCGGCGCGGGCGGGCAGCGAGGCCAGGACGCCGACGCGGGCGTGCGGGCCGTCCTCGTCCAGCACGCCGACCAGGGCGGCCAGGCGGGCCTCCTTGCAGGCCGCCGCCGCCGTCTCGGCCAGCCCGGACAGGGCGCCGGGGGCCGGTCCGGCGCGGGGGCGCAGCACCACGCCCAGCAGGCGGCGGCCCGACAGCGGCACGCCGAGCGCGCGGGCGCGGGCGGCGGCCTCCTGCGGGTCGGCGTAGGAGTGGGCGAGGATCCGCGCGATGATCGTGCCGTGCGCCTGCCGCTCGACGCTCTCGGCGTGCCGGTCCAGCAGGCGGCCGAGCGCCAGGGTGGTGGCGGCGCGTTCGATCAGGACGGTCTCGCGCGGCGTGGGCGGCCGCCCGCAGGTGAGGATCAGGCGGCCCCAGTCCTCGCCGCGGGCGCCGACCATGGTGACCAGCCAGCCGGACGCCTCGTCGTAGCCGGTGCGCCGCTCGGGCCGCACCGCCCGCGAGCGCGTCTCCCAGGCCGACAGCAGCTCGGCCGGGTCGCCCGGCCCCGCGTCGGCGGCCAGCACCTGGTGCGACAGGTTCTCCAGGACGACCGGGTGCCCGCCCAGCGCGGCGGTCTGCCGGACGACCTCGTCGGTGGAGGCGCCCTCCACCGACAGCCGGGTGAAGATCTCGTGCAGCTGCTCGGAGGCGCGCAGCTCGGCCATCTGCTCCTGCAGGATGCGCGCGTGCACCGACTCGGTGATGTCGACGAACGCGGGCTCGTGCGCCAGCATCACCACCGGCAGGCCGTGCTCCTCGGCGGCGGCCAGCAGCGCCGGCGGCAGCGACCGGGCGTAGCGGCGGCCCAGCTCGATCATCAGACCGCTGGCCCCGACCTCGGCCAGCTCCCCGATGTAGGCGCACAGGCGGGCGGGCTCGTCGGGCAGCGCGATCCCGGTGGTGAGCACCAGCTCCCCGCCGTGCAGCAGGTGGGCGATGTCGGTGACCTCGGCCACGTGCACCCAGCGGACCCGGTTGCCGAGCCGGTCCGCGCCCGCGACCACCCGCGGCTGCCCGCGGCGGACCGCGTCGAGCTGGAGGACATCCGCCACTGTCGGGAGCATTTGCCGGATGATACCCGGCGCCGTGTCACACGGACATTACAGAATGTAAAAGACATTTGGGACATTCGTCGCCCCGGCAGACCGTCAACCCCGGGGGGTGTCCTCCTGACAGTCTGCCGCTGGTCCCGGGAGGGGCGGCGGACGAGACTGAGGACATGTCGGAACACGCGAACCTGCTGTGCCGCCACCGGGCGGTCATGCCGGACTGGCTGGCGCTCTACTACGGCACTCCCATCGAGATCGTCGGCGGCAAGGGCAACCGCGTGACCGACGCCGAGGGCAACGGCTACCTCGACTTCTTCACGGGCATCCTCACCAACATGATCGGGTACGACGTGCCCGAGGTCCGGGAGGCGGTGGAGCGGCAGCTGGCCACGGGCGTCGTGCACACCTCCACCCTGTACCTGCTGCGCGGCCAGGTGGAGCTGGCGGAGAAGATCGCCCGGTTGTCGGGCATCCCGGACGCCAAGGTGTTCTTCACCAACTCCGGCACCGAGGCCAACGAGACCGCCCTGCTGCTGGCGGCGGCCGCGCGGCGCAGCGACCAGGTGCTGGCGATGCGGCAGTCCTACCACGGCCGCTCGTTCGGCGCCGTCGGCGTGACCGGCCTGCGCACCTGGAAGAACCTGCCGTACTCGCCGCTCAACGTGCACTTCCTGCACGGCGCCGACCGGCACCTGCCCCAGTTCGCCGGGCTGTCGGACGCCGACTACGTCCGGGTGTGCGTGGAGGACCTGCGGCATGTGCTGGCCACGGCGACCGGCGGCGACGTCGCCGCGCTGATCGCCGAGCCGATCCAGGGCGTCGGCGGGTTCACCATGGCGCCCGACGGGCTGTTCGCCGCCTACCGGGAGGTGCTGGGCGAGCACGGGGCCTACTTCATCTCCGACGAGGTGCAGACCGGCTGGGGCCGCACCGGCGAGACCTTCTTCGGCATCGCCGCCCACGGCGTGACGCCGGACATGATGACCTTCGCCAAGGGGCTGGCCAACGGCTTCGCGGTCGGCGGCGTGGTGGCGCGGCGCGAGCTGATGGACGGCCTGGACGCCAACGGCATCTCCACCTTCGGCGGCAACCCGATCGCCATGGCCGCCGCCAACGCCACCCTCGACTACGTCCTCGACCACGACCTGCAGGCCAACGCCGCCCGCCAGGGCGCGGTGATCATCGGCGGCCTGCGCGAGGCCGCCGCCGGCCTGCCGGTGGTGCGGGACGTGCGCGGCAAGGGCCTGATGTTCGCCGTCGAGCTGGCCGACCCCGGCACCGGCGAGCCCAGCCCCCCGCTCGCCGACGAGATGTTGGAGGAGACGCGGCGGCGTGGTCTCCTGGTGGGCAAGGGGGGCCTGTACGGCAACGTCATCCGCATGGCGCCGCCGCTGACCCTCACCGACGCCGAGTCCTACGAGGGCCTCGGCATCCTGATCGACTCCCTCCGAGCTGTGAACGAGGCCGCGACAGCATGACCACGCAGACGTCCCCGAGCCCCGAGCACACCGAGTCGAAGCACGTCACGCACTGGATCGGCGGCAGGCCCTTCGCCGGCCGGGCCGAACGGCGCGGCGCCGTCCACGAGCCGTCCACCGGCCGCGTGGCCGGCACCGTCGACTTCGCCTCCCGGGCGGAGGTCGACGCGGCCGTCGCCGCCGCCAAGGCCGCCTTCCCGGCCTGGCGGGACGCCTCGCTGGGCGCCCGCACCCGGGTGCTGTTCCGGTTCCGCGAGCTGGTCGACGCCCACCGCGACGAACTGGCCCGGCTGATCTCGTCCGAGCACGGCAAGGTGGTCTCGGACGCGGCCGGGGAGGTGGCGCGCGGCCTGGAGGTGGTGGAGTTCGCCTGCGGCATCCCGCACCTGCTCAAGGGCGGGTTCTCGGAGAACGTGTCGACGCGGGTGGACGCCTACTCGATCCTGCAGCCGCTCGGCGTCGTCGCGGGCGTCACACCGTTCAACTTCCCGGCCATGGTGCCGATGTGGATGTTCCCCATCGCGATCGCCTGCGGCAACACGTTCGTGCTCAAGCCGTCGGAGAAGGACCCGTCGGCGCCGGTGCGGCTGGCCGAGCTGTGGGCCGAGGCGGGGCTGCCGGACGGGGTGTTCAACGTGCTGCACGGCGACCGGGTCGCGGTGGACGGCCTGCTCCGCCACCCCGACGTCAAGGCCGTCAGCTTCGTGGGCTCCACCCCGGTCGCCCGGTACGTGTACGAGACCGCCGCCCGCGCCGGAAAGCGCGTGCAGGCCCTCGGCGGCGCCAAGAACCACATGGTCGTGCTGCCGGACGCCGACCTGGACCTGGCCGCCGACGCGGCGGTGTCGGCCGGGTTCGGCTCGGCGGGGGAGCGGTGCATGGCGATCTCGGTGGTGGTCGCGGTGGACCCGGTCGGCGACGAGCTGGTCGCCAGGATCCGCGAACGGGTGGCCGAGCTGACGGTCGGGCCCGGCGACGACCCCGCGTCCGACATGGGCCCGCTGGTCACCCGCGAGCACCGCGACCGCGTCGCCTCCTACCTCGACAGCGGCGTCGCCCAGGGCGCCACCCTCGTCGTGGACGGGCGGCAGACCCCCGTGCGGGGCGGACGCGGCGAGGGCTTCTGGCTGGGCCCGACCCTCCTCGACCACGTCACGCCCGAGATGGACGCCTACCGGGACGAGATCTTCGGCCCGGTGCTGTCGGTCGTGCGCGTCCCGTCGTACGAGGCCGCCATGGAGCTGCTGGCGGCCAACCCGTACGGCAACGGCACCGCGATCTTCACCAACGACGGCGGGGCGGCGCGGCGCTTCCAGAACGAGGTGGAGGTCGGCATGGTCGGCATCAACGTGCCGATCCCGGTGCCGATGGCCTACTACTCGTTCGGCGGGTGGAAGGACTCGCTGTTCGGCGACAGCCACGCCCACGGCATGGAGGGCGTCCACTTCTACACGCGCACCAAGGCCGTCACGGCGCGGTGGCCGGATCCGAGCCACCGCGGCGTTCGGCTCGGCTTCCCCGCCGGCGGCTGACCGCCCCGGCGAGCGCCGCCAGGAGCAGGCCGGCGGCCAGGCAGGCGAACGGCGTGGCGGGCAGCACGTAGCGGTAGTCGAAGTCCGCCGAGGCGATCGGGAACACCAGCAGCGTCGCCGCCGCGGCCCAGGCGGGCAGCACGGTGCGGCGCAGCCGGGGCGCCAGGAGCGTCCCGGCCGCGCCCACCGCGAAGGTCACGCCGAGCGCCGGGCCGGGCAGGTACACGTGTCGCTGGCAGGCGACCATCGTGTCGGCGTGCGGCCGGACGACCTGGCTGGGCGTCGCCGTCCGCCCGTAGGTCATGGCGTCCAGCAGGGCCGAGTGGCCGCCGCCCCAGCTCTTGCCCCCGGGAAGACCTGCGGGTCGGAGGGGAAGTGGTACAGCGCCTCGGTGGCCGCGGTCGGATAGGGGAAACGCTCGGGGCTGAACGCCTTGCCCACCCCGTCGGCGACGGTGCGCAGGTAGTCGCCGGGCTGCGCCAGCATGGCCCGGATCGCGAAGTCCCGCAGCGCCTTGTCGGCCTGCGGGCCGACGGTGCTCTCGTAGATCACGCGCGGGGGCGCCTCGCTGCGCCAGATCAGGTGCCCGGGGGCGTGGCCCTGCCGCTTGAGCTCGGGGGTGAGGCACAGCCCGTCCTCGTGCATGGGCGGGCGGATCTTCGCGCAGTCGGCGAACACCGCCGTGCGCCCCCACAGGTACAGGCCGTCGCTGCAGGTCAGCCCGTAGCCGCCGTGCACCGAGTGGAACCACGCCATGTACGACACGATCGGGACGGCGGCCGCCGCGCCGAACGCGGCCGCCGCCCGCAGGCCGCGCCGCCGCAGCAGCAGGCACACCAGGATGACGGGGATCAGCGGCGCCCCCGCGGAGCGGACCAGCACCGCGTACCCGAGCAGCAGCCCGGCGGGCAGCGCCAGCCACCACGGGGGCCCGGTGCGGATCCGCCACAGCAGCAGCGTGACGCCGGCGGCGATCAGGAACGTGAACAGCGCCTCCGACATCAGCAGGTGTTCGAGCTCGATCTGGTAGGCGTCGTACAGCACCGGCAGCGCGACCAGGGGGGCGGCCCAGCCGGGCAGCCCCGCCCGCCGCAGCAGCAGGTAGATCATCACCGCGACGGCGAGCCCCATGAGGTGCTGGACGGCCGCCACGGCGGTGAGGCTGTGCAGCGGGCTCCATCAGGTTCAGCAGGAACGAGTACCCGATGGTCTTGCTGGGGGACGGATGCGGGCGCAGCGCGCGCCCCAGGTAGAAGTAGGAGTCCCCGGTGAACCACAGCACGCCCGGGTAGCCGCGCACCGCCGTCCAGCGCAGGAACGCGCCGCCCGCGAGCGCCGCCAGGCAGAACGCGTGGGCGCCGAGCCACCGCAGCGCGCGGGCCCGGGCCGTGCCGGGGGCGGCGCGACGCTGGGACTGCAAATCCAGACGAATCGCCCTTGCAGGGGTAGCCATCGCAAAGGGCCGCCGGGGCGGCGCCGGGCGGCCGGTCGTCTCGTTGATCACCAGGGGCCACACCGTACGGGCCGCCGGTGACGCGGGGGTGAACGGCGGATGGCGGCCGGTGAGAACCCGCCGGTCGGCGGCGCTGCAGCTTTCCGCCGGGTGCAAATTTCCGACGTGAACTTCCGCCGCCGGGGCTCCGACAAACAATAGCCACATGTATTGACTGGGTCTGTGGCGGGGCGACACAATCTGATCAGCCCAATTAATTGGGTCAATTCCGAAAAGTGTCCTCGGTCGAAGTGCCGCCGCCCGGGAACGCCGGGGCGCAAGGAGCCACGTGATGACTGCTGATGTGCATGCCGCCGAAGCCGACGCGCTCAGCAGACGCTATCCCGGGTGGACCATCTGGTTCGGTCCGCGCACCGGACGGTGGTGGGCGCTGCCCCCGCGCGAGCGGGACGTCGGCGCCTTCGTCGAGGCCGAGACGCCGCAGCGGCTCATCGCGCGCATCGAGGTGATCTGCCACGCCGAGTCCGCGCGGCCGGCGCCCCAGTCGGCGCAGCGGCCGCCCGTGCCGGCGGCAGGGCCGGCGACCTGGCACGGTCCCCGGCCGTCCGAGAGCCCCCGGCCGGAACCGCGGCGCCCCTCGAACCTCCTGCGTCTCGAGGGCGGCATCCCGTCGCCGCTCCGCCGGGTTCCGGCGATGGCGTGGCCGGGCGGCGCCGCGCGGTGATCCGCCGTTCCCCCGCCCCGCCGCGTCCGCCGGCGCCGCCGCGGCCCCGGGAAGGGCGGTGGCCCGCGCCGTATCCCTCTCCTGCATCCTCCGTGTGCGGCGCGGTCACCGGCACCCGCTGCCCTCCCCGGCCGCGGCGGGCTCCCCTTCCGCGAGGCCATTTCCCGCACCGCCGGAAAATACCGTGCCGGTGCGACCGGAATCGGCGGGACGGAGTATGCGAAACGGACCGTCTCCTTCGCTGAATTGCTCGGCGTCCATTCTCGCCGGCCCGGACAACGGCGGCGCCCGGCGGCATCGGGTTCCGTTCGGACGGCGCGGCAAGTCCTCGTGCGCGCGCCCGGCGCGTTCCGCACGCCGCCCCGGCGGAGCACGGGGACGGGCGTGATCCTCGGGCCGGAGACGCTACGCTGCGCCGATGGGGCGGGCCCGCGCCGGGGACGGGCGGCCCGCGGGGAGCCGGGGGCCCGCCGACCGCGGCGGACACGACACGCGACTCGGGAGCGACATGAGGCTGAGGGCCAAGGTGCTGGCCTCGGGGATGGCCGCGGTTCTGGTCGCGGCGCTGGCCGCCTGCAGCGGCGGCGAGGACAAGCCGGTCGGCACGGTCGGGGTGGCGAGCACCCTCGGGCCGGGGGAGGGCGCCCTCAACCTGGTGACCCTGCCCGGCTACATCGAGAACGGCGGCAGCGACCCGCGCGTCGACTGGGTGACGCCGTTCCAGGAGCGCACCGGCTGCAAGGTCAGCCTGAAGGTGGTCGCCTCGGCCGAGGACATGGCCGAGGTGATGCAGATGAAGTCCCGCCGGTACGACGGCGTGGCCGCGCCGCCCGAGGTGGCCGGGCGGCTCATCGACAGCCAGGACGTCGCACCGGTCAACACCGGCCTCGTCGACAACTACCGCAAGCTGGAGCCGCGGCTGCGCAACCTGCTCAAGCGCGGCAAGACCGTCTACGGGGTGCCGTACGTGTGGGGCTCCAACCTGCTGATGTACGACACGCGGTCGGCCCAGCCCGCCCCGTCGAGCTGGGCGGCGCTGTTCGACCCCGCCCAGGCCCGCCGGTACTCCGGGCGCCTGGTCATGCGCGACAGCCCGCTGGCCATCGCCGAGGCCGCGCTCTACCTGCGCGGCAAGGACCGCGACCTGGGCATCGGCGACCCGTACTCGCTCACCCGCGAGCAGCTGGAGGCCGCCGAACGCGTGCTGGCCCAGCAGCGCCCCCACGTGAAGATGTACTGGGAGCTGCCCGCCGACTCGGTCAGCGCGTTCGCCGGGGGCGAGGCGGCCGTGGGGCAGGTGTGGCCGTACCAGGTGGACGTGCTGAGCCGGGCGGGCAAGTCCGTGCAGGGCGTCGCCCCCTCCGAAGGGGTGACGGGGTGGATGAACGCCTGGATGATCGGCGCGCGCGCCGAGCACCCCAACTGCATGTACCAGTGGCTGCAGTGGACGGCCTCCCCCGACGTGCAGCAGCAGATCGCCGAATGGTCCGGGGTCGCGCCCGCCAACCCGCAGGCGTGCGACGGCGACCGGCTGAGGGCCGCGTTCTGCAACGCCTACCACGTGGGCGACCGCGACTACCTCGACAAGGTCGTCTTCGCGCACACGCCGTCCCGGCAGTGCGGCACGTCCGGCGGCGCCAAGGGGCGGCGCGACTGCACCGACTACGCCGAGTGGACCGAGGCGTGGTTCGAGGCCACCAAGGGCGGCAAACGCGTCCCGTGAGCCTGAGGAAGGGGTCTCCGGCGCGCCCGACCGCCCCCAGTCGGGCGCGCCTTACGGGTGGTCCCGGGCGTCCCCCCGAAAGCCCGGGTCACCCTCCTCCATGAGAGACCTCCGTGACGGCGGTCTACGTGGTGACCGCCGTCCGCGCCGACTCCGGTTCACGGACCGGAATCCCGGCGTTCGTGCCCGGCTCCCGGTCCCCCCGGCGAGGGCGGGGGACAGGGCGGATGGCGGGCGCGCACTCGTCGCACGCGAACACGCCCTGGCCCTCGGGCAGCCGGCCGACCCGAACGCGCGGTCGCGGCCACTTCTTGTGGCAGACGACGCACGCGTCCCCGTCGCGTTGCGCGGCGGTCAGCGCGCCGGGGTCGAACGTCAGCTCGCCCATACGGCCCATCCCTGTCTCCCGTGACGGGTGCCGATGCACGCTTACCTTTATAGGCGGGCCAGTGTGATGTATCAGTTACCGTCGGTGAAAAGCCGGGCAAAGTTCGGCCCTGGGCGCAAGGGGCCGCGCCGGAGGCGGTGACGTGATGCGATCGGCGGGGGCTTTCCCAACCAAAAGCGGGAATCAGGAGAAATATCACCTTTCAATCGGGATGCCCGCTTTGCCGATCGTTGCACGGGTCGGACATACAAAGGAGATATGCGCGTCACCGCCCCGCCCAGGCGTGCACGGAACGGGCGGCACTGGCCCCGTTCGCTTCGTGCCCGGGTGACTCTTGCGGCGGTGGGGCTGATCGGCGCGGTGCTGCTGATCGTGGGCACCGCCGCCGTCGTGGTGGCGCAGTACCTGATCACCTCGCATCTGACCGCCCGCGCCGCCCGCGCCGCCGAGCACACCGCGGCGGCGTACCGGCACGGGGCCGCGCCCGGGGTGCTGCCCGCACGCGACGGCGTGGTCCTGCTCCAGGTGGTGTCCGCCGGCCGCGACTCGCGGGTGCTGGCGGCCAGCGCGTCGCTGCAGGGCAAGCCGCCCCTCAGCCACGCCCTGCCCGCGCCAGGCGAGGACCGCGTCGACACCCGCAGCTGCGGCGATCCGGCGTGGGAGTCGGACTGCCTGAACATCGTCGGATATCAGACGACGGTGCCGGGGCACGGCACCGTCACGGTGTACGGGGCCCTGCCCGAGCCGTGGGCGCTGGGCAGCCCCGTTCCGGCGATAACCGTGGCCGGACTGTGCATCGTCGTGGTCATCGTGGCCGCCGGGGTGACCTGGCGCGCCGTGGGCCGCACGCTGCGTCCGGTGGCGCAGATGGAGACCGCCATGTCCGAGATCACCAGCACCGACCTGAGCCGCCGCATGCCGGTGCCCGACAGCGCCGACGAGGTGGCGCGGCTGGCCGCCACGCTCAACGCCACGCTGGACCGGCTGCAGCGGTCGGCCGAGCAGCAGCGCCGGTTCGTCGCCGACGCCTCGCACGAGCTGCGCACCCCGCTGACCGCCCTGCGCACGCGCGTCGAGCTGGCCCTGAGCGCCCCCGAGGAGACCGACCCGATGCAGACGCTGCGCGAGTGCCTGGACGACGCCGAGCGGCTGCACCACATCGTCGAGGACATGCTGGCGCTGGCCCGGCTGGACGCCGGCGTGGAGCCCGCCCGCGTCCCGCTGGACCTGGGCCGGCTGGTGGAGAGCGAGCTGGCCCAGTGGTCGCCGCGGCTGCCGGTCTCCGCCCGCGTCGACCCGGGCGTGGCGGTGGCGGGCAACCGGCTGCAGCTCGCCCGGCTGCTGGTCAACCTGCTGTCCAACGCCGACCGGTACGCCACCGGCCGCGTCGAGGTGCTGGTGCGGGCCGAGGGCGACGAGGCGGTGGTGGAGGTCTGCGACGACGGCCCCGGCATCCCGTCCGCCGACCGGGAGCGGGTGTTCCAGCGCTTCACGCGGTTGGACACCGCGCGCAGCCGTGCGGCCGGCGGCACCGGGCTGGGCCTGACGATCGCGCGGGACATCGCCATCGCGCACGGCGGGAGCCTGCACGTCGCCGACAGCATGCAGGGCGCCCGGCTGATGCTGCGCCTGCCCCTGCTGCGCGACGCGGACCGCTTCGTCGCGCCGGCGGCGGCGTCGGACGGATCCGACCCGCAGGCGCCGTCCGGAACGCCCCGGCCGGTCGCCGCGCAGGGCCCGCAGCCGTCGAGGTCGGGGGCCGGCCGGCCGCACGGGCCCGGCGAGCACCCCTAGGCCGGCCCCGCACGCCGGACGGCCCCGGGCGCGGAAAGACCCGGCGGCCGGTGCGCGGGGGGAGAACACCGGCCGCCGGGCTGTGGGAGGACGACGGATCCCGGCGGGAGCCCTAGGAGGACTGCGCCGCCTCGTAGAGGTTCTCCACGTCCGTGCCGAAGTACGGGCCGAACATGTGGGTCGGTAGGAAGTTGTACTTGAAGCTGTTGACCGAGTTCTGGATGCCGGTTCCGGTGGACTCGTCGAAGCTGATGAACCACGGCCCGCCGCTGGACCCGCCGGTCATGTCGCAGGCCAGACCGTGGTCGTCGGTCAGCAGGAAGTCGTCGATCGACCGGCCGCTGCAGTAGATCAGCTCCGACCCGTCGTAGGGGTCGGCCGCCGGGTAGCCGAAGGCGTACATGTCCTGCCTGCGCGGCTGGTTGAACGCGATGCCCTGGCCGCCCACGACGTCGACGAGCTTGCGGCCGTCCAGCTCGTTCACCACGGCCGCGCCGACGTCGTAGTTGAGGTCCTCGCTGGCCGTCCACTGGGGGGTGGCGAGCGTCTTGCCGGCGGTCCACGTGCCGTAGGGGCGGGCGCCGTTGTCGTAGCCCGGCACGAACACCCAGTTGGCGTGCCAGGCCCCGTCCAGCTTGACGCAGTGCCCGGCGGTGATGACGGTGCTCTTGTTGTCGCTGGTCACCGCGTCCCCGGAGCACGAGGCGGTCCGGCCCTGATAGGTGAAGAACACCCGTCCCGCCGTGTGCGTCACCTTGCCGCCCCCGCTCCAGGGGCTGCCGGTGTTGGGGATGGAGAAGGCGGAGGGCGGCAGCACCCTGGCCAGCCCCCGTCGCACCTGATCCCAGGTTCTCTTGTACTTGGGCTTGAACAGCTTCTCCATGGGGACGGCCGACCGCATGCGCTCGGTCGTCCAGAACCGCAGCACGCGCTGCTGTTCAGAGTCGTCGGGCGCCTGCATCCGGGTCACCGGGCCGGGGGAGGCCGGCCGCAGGGGAGCATCGGGGGCGGACGCGTTCGCAGGGACGGTCAGCAGAGGGACCAGTGCGGCGCCGCCCACCGCGGCCACGGCCGCGTTGCGCAGAAGGCGTTTCATGTGGTCTCCGGAGATCGGGGGGAGACGGGGATAAAAGGATCGGGAGAGAGGTGTACGCCTGTGAGCGGACGGTAGTTTCGCCCTCAATGTCCGACTAGTGGCATAACTTCACAAATGCCGGGAGGTGGTTCGGTACTTTTGGGCGTCACCGCATTTCAGGCCGGGGATGCCGGCGGCCGCGCACGGGGCCGTCCGCCGATGGCCGACAATGGACGGGTGACCGCAGACTCGAACGCCGCCCCCGCCCCGGCCGACGGGCCCGCCCGGGGCGCCTCCGGCGCGCGCGACGTCGTCGTGCTCGGCTCCACCGGCTCCATCGGCACGCAGGCCCTGGACGTGATCCGACGCAACCCCGGCCGCTTCCGGGTGACCGGGCTGGCCGCCGGCGGCGGCCGCGTCGACCTGCTGGCCCGGCAGGCCCTGGAGTTCCGGCCCGAGGTCGTCGCGGTGGCCCGCGCCTCCGCCGCCCAGGACCTGCAGCTGGCGTTCTACGCCGAGGCCAAGCGGCACGGCTACGCCGCCGGCGACTACGCCATCCCCAAGATCGTGGCGGGCCCGGAGGCCGTCGCCGAGGTGGCCGCGTGGCCGTGCGACGTGGTGCTCAACGGGGTGACCGGCGCGCTCGGCCTGTCCTCCACCCTGGCCGCGCTGGACGCCGGCCGCACCCTCGCGCTGGCCAACAAGGAGTCGCTGATCGTCGGCGGCCCGCTGGTCGCCGAGCGCGCCCGGCCCGGGCAGATCGTCCCGGTCGACTCCGAGCACTCCGCGCTCGCCCAGTGCCTGCGCGGCGGCCGCGCCGCCGAGGTCCGCCGGCTGGTGCTGACCGCCAGCGGCGGGCCGTTCCGCGGCCGCTCCCGCGCCGAGCTGACCGACGTCACCCCCGAGCAGGCGCTGAACCACCCCACCTGGGACATGGGCCCGGTCGTCACGATCAACTCCGCCACCCTGGTCAACAAGGGCCTGGAGGTCATCGAGGCGCACCTGCTGTTCGACGTCCCGATGGACCGCATCGAGGTCATGGTGCACCCGCAGTCGGTGATCCACTCGATGGTGGAGTTCACCGACGGCTCGACGCTGGCCCAGGCCGGCCCGCCCGACATGCGCCTGCCCATCGCGCTCGGCCTGAACTGGCCCGACCGCGTCCCGGACGCCGCCCCCGCCCTCGACTGGAGTCGCGCCCACACCTGGGAGCTGTTCCCCCTCGACGACGAGGCGTTCCCCGCCGTGGCGCTGGCCCGCCACGTGGGGGAGCGCGGCGGCACCGCCCCGGCCGTCTACAACGCGGCCAACGAGGAGTGCGTGGAGGCGTTCCGCGCGGGCCGCCTGCCGTTCCTCGGCATCGTCGACACCGTCGCGCGGGTGGTGGAGGAGCACGACGCGGGCGGAGCGCAGGGCCGGCTCACGCTGGACGACGTGCTGGCCGCCGACGCCTGGGCGCGGGCGAGGGCGCGCGAGCTGACCGCACGCGAGGGCTGACGGCCGCTCCTCGCCGCCGGCGTCGGCCCGGGCCCCTGCCGCCCCTGCGGTGACGCGGAACGTCCGCAAACGGTCACCCAAAGTATCGGATCGGTCATGACATCACCGCGCACCGGGCATTCGTCACCCGGTCGAGCCTTATCCATCCGCCCGTGCCGCCTAGGGTAGGAGGGCGAGGTAAAGGAGAGGGATGAGCGTTTCACTCGGTATTCCGACGGTCCGCGGCGACGAACCGCGCCGGCTGGCTCCGCGCCGCAGATCGCGGCAGATCATGGTGGGGAACGTGCCGGTCGGCGGCGACGCGCCGGTGTCGGTCCAGTCGATGACCACGACCGTGACCGCCGACGTCAACGCCACGCTGCAGCAGATCGCCGAGCTGACCGCGGCCGGCTGCCAGATCGTGCGGGTCGCGGTGCCGTCGCAGGACGACGCCGACGCGCTGCCCGCCATCGCCCGCAAGTCCGCCATCCCGGTCATCGCCGACATCCACTTCCAGCCCAAGTACGTGTTCGCCGCCATCGAGGCGGGCTGCGCCGCGGTCCGCGTCAACCCCGGCAACATCAAGAAGTTCGACGACAGGGTCGGCGAGATCGCCCGGGCGGCCAAGGACGCCGGGGTGCCGATCCGCATCGGCGTCAACGCCGGCTCCCTCGACAAGCGGCTGCTGGCCAAGTACGGCAAGGCCACGCCCGAGGCCCTGGTGGAGTCGGCGCTGTGGGAGTGCTCGCTGTTCGAGGAGCACGACTTCCGCGACATCAAGATCTCGGTCAAGCACAACGACCCCGTGGTGATGGTCGAGGCGTACCGCCTGCTGGCCGAGCGCTGCGACTACCCCCTGCACCTGGGCGTCACCGAGGCCGGGCCCGCCTTCCAGGGCACCGTCAAGTCCGCGGTCGCCTTCGGCGCCCTGCTGTCGCAGGGCATCGGCGACACCATCCGCGTGTCGCTGTCGGCGCCTCCGGTCGAGGAGGTCAAGGTCGGCACCGCCATCCTGGAGGCGCTCGGCCTGCGCGAGCGCGGCCTGGAGATCGTCTCCTGCCCGTCCTGCGGCCGCGCCCAGGTGGACGTCTACAAGCTCGCCGAAGAGGTCACCGCCGGTCTGAAGGACTTCCCCGTCCCGCTGCGCGTGGCCGTCATGGGCTGCGTGGTGAACGGCCCCGGCGAGGCCCGCGAGGCCGACCTCGGCGTGGCCTCCGGCAACGGCAAGGGCCAGATCTTCGTCAAGGGCGAGGTCATCAAGACCGTCCCCGAGTCGCAGATCGTCGAGACCCTGCTCGAGGAGGCCGTGCGGCTCGCCGAGAAGATGGGCGTGGACATCGACGAGGACGGCTCCGTCGCCGCTCCGCAGGTGACCGTCCACTGACGCCCGCGCGGGCGCCCCACGCGCCCGCGCCCACCCCCTCCGGGCGGCCCGGGCACCTCGCCGCCGGGCCGCCGCCCCACTCCGCCCCGGGCCGCCTGCCCGGCTCCGCGCGCCCGACGCAGACCTCGCACCCGGTGCGGTTTTCGCGCCCGACGCACTCCCGCGCCTCGGCCGCGGACGCGCGTGCCCCGCAGCAGACGGCGGTTTGCGGAGTTTTCGGGCTTTGTCACGATTGTGCATCACTCGCCGTCGGCTCTCCCGCCGCAGGTGTCTGCATCGTCAAGATTTCTCCGTTGTTCCGCTCGGCGGGCTCCGCCGGGAGCCCGCGCGGACCGAGGGAGGATCCGTGCGGAGACTCGTACCGCTCACGGCGGCGCATGCCCCCGCCGCCGACGACCATGCGCTGATCCGCTGAAAGCCTCAGGGCCCCGTTCCCCGCGCCGGAACGGGGCCCTGCTCTGCCGACCGGCCCGTCCCGAGGGGGTTCGTTGAGAAGGCTCGTAGTGATCATGTCCGCCGCGGCGCTCGGCATCGGCGGCACCGCGGCCGCCGCCGGCGCCGCAACGGCGTCCCCGGCCTCTCCGGCGGCCGCGCGCCCCGCCGGCAGCCTGACGTGGGGCCCGTGCCCCACCGACGTGACCGGCGGCGCGTACCTGCGCGACGCCGAGTGCGCCCAGCTGCAGGTGCCGCTCGACCACGCCAGGCCGAACGGCCGCAAGATCTCAATCGCGGTGTCCCGGGTGAAGGCCACCGACACGGCGAACTACCAGGGCGTCCTGCTGGCCAACCCGGGCGGTCCCGGCGGCGCCGGGCTGTACCTGGCGGGCGGGATGGCCGCGTGGCTGCCCCCGGAGGTCGCCGCCAAGTACGACATCATCGGGTTCGACCCGCGCGGCGTGGAGTCCAGCAAGCCGGCGCTGAGCTGCGTGCCGGACTACTCCGACCCGGTGCGGCCCGACTACGTGCCGGCCGACGCCGAGCAGGAGCGGGCCTGGCTGGCGCGGTCGAAGAAGTACGCCGAGGCGTGCGGTGAGAAGTACGGCTGGATGCTGCCGCACATGCGCACCACCGACTCGGCCCGCGACATCGACGCGATCCGCAGGGCGCTGGGCGTGGAGAAGATCAGCTACTACGGCTTCTCCTACGGCACCTACCTGGGCGCGACGTACGCGACGCTGTTCCCCCGCAACGTCAAGCGGATGGTGTGGGACGGCAACGTCGACGTCCGCAACGTCTGGTACGAGTCCCAGCTCAAGCAGAACGAGGCCTTCGAGCGCAACATGAAGCTCTGGTGGGCCTGGACGGCCAAGTACGACTCGCTCTACCACCTCGGCGCGACCGCCGAGGAGGTCGAGGCGACGTACTACCGGATCCGGGCCGAGGCCAAGAAGTCCCCGATCGGCGGCAAGGTCGGCCCGTCCGAGCTTGACGACATCGTGCTCAGCGCGGGGTACAACACGGTGTACTACACCTACTTCGCCGAGGCGCTGTCGGCGTGGGCGGTGAACAAGGACGCCGGGCCGCTGCTGGACTGGGTCAGCGAAGGCGGCGGCGACAACGGGTTCGCCGTCTACAACGCCGTGCAGGCCGTGGACGCCCCCTGGCCGCCCAAGTGGAAGACCTGGCACAACGACGCCGTCCGCCAGTACCGCAAGGGCATCCGCTTCAACTCCTGGTCCAACACCTGGTTCAACGCGCCGATCCACTTCTGGCCCGCCGAGAGCGGACGCGCGTTCAAGGTCGGCGACAAGAGCGCGAAGGTGCCCCCGTTCCTGCTGGTGCAGTCCACGCTGGACGCGGCCACCCCGTACCCGGGCGGCGAGCAGATGCGCAAGCTGTTCCCCACCGCGCGGCTCATCGCCGAGGAGGGCGGCAAGACGCACTCCAACACCCTCAACGGCAACGCCTGCCTGGACGACCGGGTCGCGGCGTACCTGAACGCGGGGACGCTGCCCGCCCGCAAGCCGGGCCGGGGCGCGGACGTCACCTGCCAGGCCGACCCCAGGCTGAACGACCCGAACCCGTACCAGCTCAAGGCCGCGACGGCGGCCAAGGGCAAGGACGTGCTGATCGGCCGTCCCTGACCCCGGACCGGTCCCGGCCGGACCTCGCGGCGACGCCCGCGGACCGCACCGCCGGTCCGCGGGCGTCGGCTTTGCCGGAGTATCGCGCGGAATCGCGCTGATCCGGCGCTCCCGGACAGGGGCGCGTCCGCGCGGTAGACAACGAAGGGTGCTCACTGTCTTCTCTGCTGGCGGGGCGCCGGTCGGCGGGAGCGGCAAGGGCGCCGCCGCCGCGGCGACGGCCGCGGCCCTCGCCCTCACCATGCTCGCGCCGCTTCCCGCGGCCGCCTCCACCGTCCGGCCGCCGCGCCTGTCCTGGCGCCCCTGCCCGGCCAACGACCCGGTCGAGAAGGCCGCGCTGCGCGGCATGGAGTGCGCCACGCTGGCCGTCCCGCTCGACCACTCCCGGCCCCGCGGCAGGAAGATCAGGCTCGCGCTGTCCCGGATCCGGCACACCGCCCGCACCTACCGGGGCGTGGTGCTGCTCAACCGGGGCGGGCCCGGTGCGCACGCCCGCGACCTGCCGCGCTTCGTCACCGGCAACCTCGACAAGAAGGTCGCCGCGCAGTACGACTGGATCGGCCTGGACCCGCGCGGCGTGGGCGGCAGCAAGCCCGCGCTCGTCTGCGACCGCTCCTACCAGGACCCGGGACGGCCCCGCGCCCCCTACGTGCCGCGCAGCGCCGCCGAGGAGCGCGCCTGGAAGAACCGGGCCCGCCGCTTCGCCGACGACTGCGCCCGCCGGTACGGCTGGATGCTGCCGTACATGCGCACGGTGGACTCGGCCCGCGACATCGACTACGTCCGCGCCGCCCTGCGCCAGAAGAAGGTCACCTACTTCGCCTACTCGTACGGCACGTACCTGGGCTCGGTGTACGCGACGATGTATCCGCACCGGGTGCGGCGCATGGTGCTCGACAGCGTGATCCGGCCGAGCGCCGTGTGGTACCCCAGCAACCTGTACCAGAACGTCGTGTTCGAGCACCGCATCCGGTCCTACTTCGCGTGGATCGCCCGCAACCACCGGACGTACCGGCTCGGGCGCACCCGCCAGGCCGTGGCCCGCTCCTACGCCAAGGTGCACAGGGCGGTCACCCGCAAACCCGTCAACGGCCGCCTCGGACCGTCCGAACTGGACGACGTGTTCCTCAACGACGGCTACAACGACCGCACCTGGCCGTCGCACGCGCGCGCTCTGTCGGCCTACCTCGTGCGGCGCGACCCCAAGCCGCTGGGCAGGCTCTACCACAGGCCGACCTGGCTGGACCAGAACAACTACACCGTCTACAACGCGGTGGAGTGCCGCGACGCGGCGTGGCCCCGCGACTGGGCCCGCTGGCACGACGACGCCTGGCGGCTGTACCGCAAGGGTTACCGTTTCGAGACTTGGAGTAACACCTGGTACAACGCTCCGTGCGCCTTCTGGCGGGTGCCGGGGGGACCGAAACCCGCCGTCCGAAACCGGCGCGGTCTGCCCCCGATCCTGCTGGTCGCCGGCACCCGGGACGCCGCCACCCCGTACCCCGGCGCGGTGGAGACGCACCGGCTGTTCCCGCGCTCCCGGCTGATCACGCAGGTCCGCGGAGGGAACCACGGCGTCACCTTCGGCGGGGACCGCTGCGTGGACCGGGCCGTGGCCGCCTACCTCGCCACCGGCGCCCTGCCGCCGCAGCGCAAGGGCACGGACCTGGCGTGCTCGGCTCCGCCGCCGCCCAAGGCCGGCACCGGGCGGCGGGACCGCCGCACCGGCCCCGCGGCGGAGGCCGCGGAGGGGGAGCCTGTTGCGGCGGCGGCGCGGTGAACGTCATAGGCTTGTCACGTGGTGCTGACGAACGTGGCCCATCCGTGGTGGCCACTGCCCTCAGGGGGCCGGTAACGCCATGCGCATGCTGGGGTCGCTGCCGGTGCGGGTCCTCGACGACCGCCACCGCGACGAGGTGCTGGCCATTCTCGACGCCGACCCGGTCGCCAACGTCTTCGTCAGTTCCCGCGTGCACGCCTCCGGGCTCGACCCCGCCCGGCTCGGCGCGCAGATGTGGGGCTACCTGAGGGACGGACGCCCGACCGCGCTGTGCTACTCGGGCGCCAACCTCATCCCCGTCAACGCCGACTCCGCCGCGGTGCGGGCGTTCGCCGAACGCGCCCGCGCCCAGGGCCGCCGCTGCTCGTCCATCGTCGGCCCGATCGACGCGGTCGGCGAGATGTGGGAGATCCTCGAACCGTACTGGGGGCCGCCCCGGGCGATCCGCTCCGTCCAGCCGGTGATGTCCACCTCCACGATGCCGCCCGTGCCCGCCGACCCGCACGTGCGGCGGGTGCGCATGGAGGACTTCGACATCGTCTACCCCGCCTGCGTGGCGATGTTCACCGAGGAGGTGGGCGTCTCCCCGCACGCCGGGGACGGCGGGGTGCTCTACCGCGCGCGGGTCGCCGAGCTGATCCGGGCGGGCCGCGCGTTCGCCCGCATCGAGGACGGCCGGGTCATGTTCAAGGCCGAGGTGGGCGCCGTCACCCCGCACGTGTGCCAGGTGCAGGGCGTGTGGGTGCCGCCCGACCTGCGCGGGCGCGGCCTGTCGGTGGGCGGCATGGCGGCGCTGGTGGAGGAGTGCCTGCGCACCGTCGCGCCGACCGTGTCGCTGTACGTCAACGACTACAATGCGCGGGCGCGCGCCGCGTACCGGCGTGTCGGTTTTGTGGAGGTCGACACGTTCATGTCGATTCTTTTCTGACCGGACGCACCGGCCGCTAGCATCCGGCCGTGGAGTTCGCCGGCGCGTTGCGGCAGGCCATCCGGGGCAGCGGCCTGACCCTGGAGCGCATCCGCCACCGCCTCGCCTGCCGCGGGGTGTCGGTCAGCGTGGCGACGCTGAGCTACTGGCAGCGCGGGCGCAGCCGACCCCGGTCCCGTCCCGTCGTGGCGGCGCTGGAGGAGATCCTGCAGGTGCCGGCCGGGACGCTCACCGGCCTGCTGGACGACCCGCCGGGCCCGGGCTCGGCCGCCGGGCGCGGTGCGGCGGGCTGGGGCGACCGCGCGGACCGCGCGCGTGCCGCCGCCGACCTGTGGCCCGACCCCGAGCTGTACGCGCGCGTCGTCGGGCAGCTCGACCGGTCGGCCGACCACCGGCTCGAACGCCTCAGCGCCCACGACGTGTACCGGCTGGACGCGGCGCGCCGCCCCCGCTCGCTGTCGGTGCGCGAGGTGCTGCGCGCGGGAGGCGACGACGCCGACCGCGTCGTGTGCGTGCACGCCGTCGCCCCCGCGGCGGACGCGGACGGGGCGCCGCGCGCAACCCTGACCGGGCTGCGCTACTGCCGCGCCGGGCGGATCCGCGCCGAGGGCGGGCTGATGGCGTTCGAGCTCGTGCTGGACCGCGTCCTTTCGGCGGGGGACACCGCCGTCGTGGAATACGAGCTCGTCCTGCCCGCCGACGGGCCGCCCGCGGCGGACTACCGGCGCCGTTTCGCCCGCCCGGTGCGTGATTATCTTTCGGTGGTCCAATTTCACCAGGAAATGATCCCCGCGCGCTGCTACGGTTTCTTTCAGGAGAGCCGCGACGCGCCCCGGGAACGGCTCGGTGAGCTGTGGATCGGCGCGTCCGGCAGCGCGCATATCGCCGCGGGGGCGGTGCGGCGCGGCGTCCTCGGCGTCGAATGGGAATGGGACTGACCGAACCGGTCCGTGAAACGGCGCCGCACCCGAAAGGTGCCGTCCGAAAACGCAGATCCCGGCAAACGCCGCTGACGGGAACGCGATGCAATCGTTATCCAGTGGCCCCGATGTGAAATTCGGGGTGCCGTTGAAGACATTGACGGACGTCCCGCCGCGAACCGAGGATCGCATCGGTCCCCCTGTCCTTCCGCCCACGGAGAAACGATGAGACGACGTACCCTGCCCATCGCCGTCCTCGCCGCCGTTCCCCTGGCCGTGGCGGGCGCCCTGCCCGCCGGAGCCGCCCCCGCCGCCCCCGCCGTCCCGGTCGCCATGGCGGCCGCCGGACAGGGCGTCGCCGGACAGTACATCGTGACGCTGAAGAAGGGCGTCTCGGTCGACTCGACCGTCGCCAAGCGCGGAATCCGCACCCAGCACCGTTTCGGCAAGGTGCTGAACGGCTTCTCCGCCAAGCTCACCGATGACCAACTGTCCAAGCTGCGCACCACGCCCGGTGTCGCGTCCATCGAGCAGGACGCCGTCATCACGGTGGACGCCACGCAGAACAACCCGCCGTCGTGGGGCCTGGACCGCATCGACCAGACGAACCTGCCGCTGTCGCGCAGCTACACCTACAATTCCACCGGCGCGGGCGTGAACGCCTACATCATCGACACCGGCATCTACACCGCGCACTCCGACTTCGGCGGCCGCGCCACCAACGTCTACGACGCCCTCGGCGGCAACGGCCAGGACTGCAACGGCCACGGCACCCACGTCGCGGGCACCGTCGGCGGCGCCGCCTACGGCGTGGCCAAGGCGGTCAACCTGCGCGGCGTGCGCGTGCTCAACTGCAGCGGCAGCGGCACCACCTCCGGTGTCATCGCCGGCATGAACTGGGTGGCCAGCAACCACGTCAAGCCCGCCGTGGCGAACATGTCGCTGGGCGGCGGCTACTCCTCCTCCCTGAACACGGCCGCCAACAACCTGGCCAGCTCCGGCGTGTTCCTGGCCGTCGCCGCGGGCAACGAGACCACCAACGCCTGCAACCGCTCGCCGGCCAGCGCCGCCAACGCCACCACGGTCGCCGCGAGCACCAGCACCGACGCCCGGGCCTCCTACAGCAACTACGGCTCGTGCGTCCACCTGTACGCGCCCGGCTCGTCCATCACCTCCGCCTGGCTGAACGGCGGCACCAACACCATCAGCGGCACGTCGATGGCCACGCCGCACGTGGCCGGGACCGCCGCCCTCTACAAGGCGACCTACGGCGACGCCTCGTTCAGCACCATCCGCAGCTGGCTGGTCAGCAACGCCACCTCCGGCGTCATCACCGGCAACGTGTCGGGCACCCCGAACCTGCTGCTGAACAAGCGCTCCCTGTAAGGGGCGCACCGGCGCCGGGCGTCCGCGCGTCCGGCGCAGGACACCGTGCGGCGGGCCCCCGCCGCGCCGACCCCGACACGGGCCCCGCGAAGCCGCTCCGGCGGCTCGCGGGGCCCCTGTTTTGTGGAAAGTTGCCCGTTGGAAAAGCCCGGCCCCCGCCTTACAGTTACCCCGCGGGATTTCACTGCTGTTGTCAAGGCCGATCACAGGGGGCGCGGCCGTTGCCCTGTCTACCGGAGGCCGATGATGACGGTGCAGAGCGTCACGACGGAGGACGACCTCGCCCAGGTACTGCGGTACGGCCCGTTCAACGTGGCCCTGCACGCGGCGATCCAGGCCCGCGGGCTCAGCCTGGAGGCCCTGCGGCGGCGGCTGGAGGAGCAGGGCATCGCGGTCAGCCTGTCCACCCTCAGCTACTGGCAGCGCGGCCGCACCCGCCCCGAACGCGCCGACTCGCTGCGCGCGGTGCGGGCGCTGGAGGTCATCCTCGGCCTGCCCCGCCACTCCCTGCTCACCCTGCTGAAGCCGACCGCCGAACGGTCGGCCGGCCCCTGGCTGCCGGTGGAGGCGCTGTGCCCCGAGCCGGGCGTGCGCGACCTGGTGGACGAGATCGGCGAGCGCGGCGAACGCCTGCTCACCGGGCTCAGTTTGCACGACCAGTACGTCCTCGGCCCCGACCGGGAGCTGCGCGAGGTGCGCACCCGCGCGGTGTTCCAGGCCCAGCAGCGCGGCGCCGACCGGTGGATCGCCGTCTACCACCACCCGCACGGCGTGCTGCCGACCTCCCGCACCGCGCACGGCTGCCGCTTCGGCCGGGTCCGCATGGACGGCGCCAGCGGCCTGATCGCCGCCGAGCTGCTGTTCGACCGGGCCCTCGGCCGCGGCGAGACCTACCTGCTGGAGTACGGGTTCGGCTTCGAGGGGGCCGGCGGCCCGCCCGTCACCGAGGAGGGCCGCGGCTTCCGCACCCCGCAGCACGAGTACCTCATCGAGGTGCGCTTCCACCCGGCCGCCCTGCCCGCCCGCTGCTACCGCACCTGGCGCCCCGACGCCCGCACGGCGCTGAAGGACTCGGCCGACCTGCGCCTGTCCGCCTACCACAGCGTCCACTTCATCGAGTTCGGCATGGCCGCCGGCTACCACGGCATCCGCTGGGAGTGGACCTAGCCGCGGACCCCGCGCCGGACGCGGCGTGCGGACCCGGCGCCGGACCTGGAGCTATCTGACGAGCAGGTCGAGGAGGCGGGTCAGCTCGGCGGCCGGGTCGTCGGTGAGGCCGGCGTGGACGGGCCCCGGCTGGACGATGGTGCTGCGCGGGGCGGTGAGCCAGCGGAAGCGGCCGCCCGGGGGCTCCCCGGCGGCCTGTCCGGCGCGTTCGCCGCCGCAGCACAGGGCGTCCACGGCGTGCAGGGCCTTGCGGACCCCGTCCAGGTCCAGGGACGGGTCGAGGGCGAGCAGGCGGCGTTCGTCCAGGTGCGTGCGGCAGCCCAGGAAGTCCTTGGCGCGGCAGTAGACGACGACGCCCACGTTCATGGCCTCGCCGCGTTCCACCCGGGGGACGACGCGCAGCGTGGCGTACTCGAAGACGGTGCTCACCGGGAGCCACCCCCGCCCAGCCAGCTCGGGCGCTTCTCGCCGCGGCGCGTGCCGGTGTCGGGCCGGCGGTGCGCGACGTCCAGCTCCGGCAGCCAGTCGCGGGGCTCGGCGGCGCGGGCGAGCAGCAGCTCGACGTAGGCGTCGCGGGCCGCGTCCGCGCCGTCGAAGTGGGGGTCGCCGTCCAGCCAGCGGTCGGGCACCAGGCCGAGGACCTCCCGCAGGAGGGCTTCGGTGATGCGGGGCGCCAGCTCGGCCTCGGCGTCGGCCAGCGCGGTCGCGTAGGGGGTGAGGACGTGGTCGTCCACGTCGTACGGGCCGGAGAACACGCGGGAGGCGTTGGCCCAGGCGTGGTGGAAGTACAGGCTGGCGCCGTGGTCGATCAGCCACACGTCGCCGTGCCAGACCAGCATGTTGGGGTTGCGCCAGCTGCGGTCCACGTTGCCGATGAACGCGTCGAACCACAGCACCCGGGAGGCGAACCCGGCGTCGGGCGTCCAGCCGAGCGGGTCGAAGCCGAGCGAGCCGGGCAGGAAGTCGACGCCGAGGTTCCAGCCGGTGGACGCCTTGAGCAGGTCCTGCACGTCGGGGTCGGGTTCGTGCCGGCCGATCGCCGGATCCAGATCGATGATCACCTGGTCGGGCACGCGCAGGCCCAGGCGGCGGCCCAGCTCCCCGGCGATCACCTCGGCGACCAGGGCCTTGCGGCCCTGCCCGGCACCGGTGAACTTCATCACGTAGGTCCCGAGGTCGTCGGCCTCCACGACGCCGGGCAGCGATCCGCCCTCGCGCAGGGGCGTCACGTATCGGATGGCGGTAACGAGCGGCAACACGCGATCACGCTATCCGGTGCGGGCGCCGTCCGGGGGCCGGGCCGCTGGGAGGATGGGCGCATGGCGACGCTGGTGGACCTGTCGGTGCCCCTCGTGACCGGGATGCCGGTGTACCCGGGCGACCCCCGGGTGGAGATCGGCCCGGCGCTGACGGCGGCGCGGGACGGGGTGAACGTGCAGCGGGTGCACCTGGGCTCGCAGTCCGGCACGCACGTGGACGCGCCGTACCACGTCGACGACGCCTGGCCGCGCCTGGACGAGCTGCCGCTCGACCGGTTCACCGGCCCGGCGGTGGTCATGGACGCGCGCGGGCTGCCGCCCCGCACCGCGATCGGGCCCGAGGCGCTGCCGGACGGCCTGGCGCCGGGCGTGGTGCTGCTCGTCGCGACCGGGTGGTCGGCGCGGTGGGGGAGCGAGGAGTACCTGGCGCACCCGTACCCGGCGGTGGAGACGGCCGAGGCGATCGCGGCGGCGGGGGTGCGCACGGTCGGCATCGACGCGCTGAGCGTCGACCGCACCCCGCCGCCGGGCGAGGAGTCGTTCTCGCTCGCCGTGCACCGGGTGCTGTGCGGCGCCGGGGCCGTGATCGCCGAGAACCTCACCGGCCTCGACGCGCTGCTGGAGGCGCAGGCGGCGGGGCGGCGCGTCGAGGTGTCGCTGTTCCCCATCCGGCTGGACGGGGACGGCGCGCCGGTCCGCGCGGTCGCCCGGCTGGACTGAGCACGTCTCGGCGATCACATCTTGGCGATGACCTCCTCGGCGAAGCGCTCCATGGCGGCGAGCTTGAGCGCGAGGCCGCGGCCGTGGCGGGCCTTCTCCTCCGGGGTGGCCGGCCACCATGGCGCGGCCATGGTGCCGGTGACGCCGCGGTCGGCCCACCTGCGGTAGAGGTCGGCGCTCGGCGGGGCGCCGATCGGCGCGATCACCTCCAGGTCGTCGAGCGCGCGGCCGTGGTCGGACAGGTGCCGGGCGAGGCGGGCGAGCACGTCGGCGAGCTGGTCCTCGGTGTAGACGCGGTTGCCGATCCAGCCGTCCCCGAGGCGGGCGGCGCGGCGCAGGGCGGCGTCGCTGTCGCCGCCGATGTAGACCGGGACGGGGCGGCCGGGGACGGGCGCGATGCTCAGCGGCCCGAAGTCGTAGTGGGCGCCGTGGTGCTCGACCGTCCCGCCCCGCCAGAGCGTGCGCAGGGCGGGGATCATCTCGTCCAGGCGCCTGCCGCGCGTGTGGAAGTCCTGCCCGGTCTGCAGGAACTCGTCCTTGCACCAGCCGACGCCCACCCCGAGGATCGCGCGGTCGCCCGACAGGACCGCGGCCGTGGACACCGCCTTGGCGACGGTGAACAGGTCGCGGGCGGGGGCGATGTAGACGTTGGTGGCGAAGCGGACCCGTTCGGTGACGGCGGCCATCGCGCCGATCGTCACCCACACGTCCGGCCAGTGCGTGCCGGGCCCGTACGGGGGCGCGCCGGTGTCGCTGTAGGGGTAGGGGGACCGGTAGTCGGCGTAGAAGATGTGGTCCGACACCGCGACCGCGGCGTACCCGAGCCGGTCGGCCGCCTGCGCCAGCGGGACGTACTCGCGGGCGTCGACGAACGCGGCGCCGAGCCAGAACTCCATGCGCGTCTCCTTCCACGGCGGCCTCCCCGCCCGGGCCCCGGGAGGCCGGGGCCCGGGCAGGGGGGAGGTCAGTCCTGGAACTCGGGGATGACCTTGGTCGCGAACATCTCCAGGTTGCGCTTGACCGTGTCGGTCGGCAGCACGCCCTGCTGGCCCTGCATGAACAGGCCGAACCACTCCAGGTCGGGCATGCGGTCGAGCATGCGCTGGATGCCGCGCTTGACGTCGTCCGGGGTGCCCAGCAGCGCCAGCTCCACCTCGCTCATGCGCTTGAAGTCGCCCTTCTCCGGCGAGATGGGCCGGTGCCGGTCGTCCTCCTTCTTGCGCAGCACCTCCAGGTAGCCGAAGGGGCCGAAGAACGCGGCGAAGTCCTTCTGCATGCCCTTGCCGTAGATCTCGATGGCCTCCTCCTTGGTGTCGGCCATGCCGACGACCTTGAGGATGCCGGTGTGCTCGCCGAGCTTGTAGTCGCGTCCGGCCTTGGCGCACTCCTCCTGGTAGAGCCTGGCCTTCTTGGCGTGCTCGTCGGGGTTGGGGGTGAACATCCACGGCAGGATGTCCTCCTGCGCGCAGCGGATGACCGACCGGTCGGAGATGGTGAACGGCTGCCACAGCTCCGGGTGGGGGTTCTGGTAGGGGCGCGGGCACACCGACACCGACCGGATCACGCCGTCGTCGTCGATCTCGCCGGGGGCGCCGAACGTGCGGGTCCACTCGGCGGCGGGCCAGCCCTCGATGCCGCTGTAGGGCGCCGGGATCTCGTAGTCCAGCACGTCGCTCTTGTAGCGCAGCGAGTCCTGCGTCCACGCCAGCTTCATGATCTTCAGGATCTCGCCGAAGACGTCGAAGTTGCGGTTGTCGGACGCCGAGCCGTCGGAGCGGGCCGCGGCGGTGTGCCAGCGCTGGCCGAGCACGTTCATCCACCGGTTCTGGTAGCCGCGCGCCACGCCCAGGCGCAGCCGGCCCTTGGAGAAGTGGTCCAGCAGCGCCACGTCCTCGGCGGCGCGGATCGGGTCCCAGGCGGGCAGCACCAGCCCGAGCGGGGCCAGCAGGATCCGCTCGGTGCGGGCGGCCAGGTCGGTCAGGAACATCAGCGGGTTGACCGAGAACTCGAACCCCTCGGAGTGGAAGTGGTGCTCGGTCATCATCAGCGCGTCGAACCCGATCTGGTCGGCGTGCACGGCGATGTCGCGCACCTCGTCCAGCAGCTTCTGGTAGGACTCGACGTCGCGGCCGATTGGCCGCCGGGCCTTGGCGTTCTCCTCGGCGGCGTACCCGGATCCGGGGATCTGGGGGTTCATCATGATCGCAAACTTCACGCGGGCATCTCCTTGTCGAGCGTGTCGAGCCGGTCGAGTTCGGCCAGCCAGGCGGTGGCGACGTGCAGGAACTCCGCCGGGCGCTCGGCGTGCAGCCGGTGCCCGCCGCCCGGCCAGACCAGGGCGCGGGAGGCGGGGTGCTTGAACAGGCCGCGCTCCCAGTCGGCGGACTCGGCCCGGGCGTGCGACCAGCACGACAGCACCGGGCAGGCGCGGCGGGCCAGGTAGGCGTCGGCGGCGGGGCGCACGCCGAACTGGTCGTCGCCGGAGAACATCCCGGCGAACCCCTCGGCCAGGGCGTGCGGCGCCGTCCCGAGGATCTTGCGGCGGTGCCACTCGCGCAGCCACGGCGGCGAGGCGGCGGTGTAGCACCAGGCGTCGTTGGCCAGCGCGGTGCCGTACGGGTCGGCGCGCAGCCCCTCGATCATCGCGGGGAACGCGGCGGCGACGTCCGGCGGCTGCCCGTAGCCGGGGTCGACGCAGACCAGGGCGCGCACCCGGCCGGGGTGCTCGACGGCGAGCGCGCTGACCACCAGGGCGCCCAGGGAGTGCCCGAACGCGGTGACGCGCGGCACCTCCAGGCGGTCCAGCAGGCGCACCAGGTCGGCGGCCAGCTCGCGCGGCCGGTACCCGGCCTCCGGCGCCGAGGAGTAGCCGTGGCCGCGCAGGTCGGGGGCGATGACGCGGTGCCCGGCGGTCAGCCGCGGCAGGTGCGGCACCCAGTCGTGGGAGTCGGCGCCGAGGCCGTGCACCAGCAGCAGCGGGACGCCTGCGGCGGCGGGCGGCCCGTCGTCGGTGTAGAACAGGCGGACCTCGCCGAGCTCCGCGAAAGGCATGGCCCCTCCGAAACGGTCCGTCCGGACCGCGGTCGCCGACATTCCCGAACAAGCGCACGCTACATCAATCGCGGTTACCCGAGCAATCGCTTGGTTAGGATGGTGGCGCGGTCCCGGGAGAAGCGGACGGGACCGGGATGCGGAGGGGAGCGCGCGGATGCGGCTGGGGATCACGATGTTCGCCACCGACCTGACGGTGCCGCCGCACGAGCTGGCCCGCGCCGCCGAGGAGCGCGGCTTCGCCTCGCTCTACCTGCCCGAGCACACCCACATCCCGGTGTCGCGGCGCACGCCCCCGCCGACCGGGGACGAGGTGCTGCCCGAGGAGTACGCCCGCACGCCCGACCCGTTCGTCGCGCTGGCCGCCGCCGCTGCCGTCACCGAGCGGATCGCCCTCGGCACCGGGGTGTGCCTGCCCGCCCAGCGCGACCCGATCGTCACCGCCAAGGCCGTCGCCACGCTGGACCGGATCTCGGGCGGACGGGTCGTGCTCGGCGTCGGCTACGGCTGGAACGCCGAGGAGGCCGCCGACCACGGCGTGCCCTGGACGCGCCGCCGGGCCGTCGTGCGCGAGCACGTGCTGGCCATGCGCGAGCTGTGGACGCGCGACGAGGCGTCCTTCGCCGGCGAGTTCGTGTCGTTCGAGCCCTGCTGGTCGTGGCCCAAGCCCGCCGGCCGCGTGCCGGTGCTGCTGGGCGGGGCGCCCGGCCCCACGCTGTTCGCGCACGTCGCCGAGTACGGCGACGGATGGATGCCGATCGGCGGGGCGGGCGTGCGCGAGGCGCTGCCCGCCCTGCGCGCCGCGTGCGAGGCCGCCGGGCGCGCGATGGCGCGGGTCGTGCCGTTCGGGACGCTGCCGACCCCGGAGAAGCTCGACTACTACGCCTCGCTCGGGATCGACGAGGTGGTGCTGCGCGTCCCCGCCGGGGGCCGCGACGCCGCGCTGGCCGTCCTGGACGACTACGCCGCGGCCTACCTGGACCGCTAGCGCCCGGCTCGGGCTAGCGCACCATCCGGAAGCACAGCCACGTCGGGAAGCGGTTGGCGACCCCCTGGTGGGCGCGCACGGCGCCCAGGATCAGCAGCACCCACTGCGCGACCATGTGGAACAGCAGCACCGGCACGAGGCAGATGACCAGCGGCGCCGGATGCTGGAAGACCACCGCCAAAACCCCGCCGACCGCCAGGGCGATGATGATGTGCAGCAGGTAGGTGAGCTGCACGTTGAGCGACTGCGCGGCGTGGTGCCGCACGAACGGCGACTCGTTCTTCTTGACGAAATACAGCACCAGCGGCGCGAGGAAGCCCACCGCGATCGTGAGCACGTAGCACATCAGCGCCCAGGTGGTGTCGTCCGGCCTGACCGGGCCCTGCGGGTTCGGGGGGACCCCGGGCGGCCCGTACCCGTACCCCCACGGCGGCTGCGGCCCCCCGCCGTAGGGGTATCCGCCCCCGGGACCCGAGCCGTAGCCCGGGGGAGGCGTGTATCCGGGAGGCGGCGGCGCTCCGGGCGCCTGCCCATAGGGGGAGTGGTACGGAGGCGGCTGGTCGTTCACGTCGTTCCTCTCGCCGGCGGGAGGTCAGCAGGAATCTATACGAGCCCGCCGACACCGCAGGCGAGTCGCTCGAGTCACTCGAAGACGACGACGGAGCGGGCCACGGCGCCCGACCGGACGTGCGCGACCGCCTCGTTGATCTCCTCCAGCGGGACGCGCTCGCTGACCAGGCCCGCCAGGTTCAGGCGGCCGCGCCGGTAGAGGTCGACCAGCAGGGGCAGGTCGCGGGCGGGCACGGCGTCGCCGCCCTGGGTGCCCATCAGCCGCCGGGACGCGAACAGCCGCCCGGCGGGCAGGCGCAGCTCGGCGTCCGCGGCGGGGCTGCCGACCATGACGGTGGTGCCGCCGGGCCGGGTGGCGGCGAACGCCTCGGTCAGCACCTGCGGCGCGCCGGTGACGTCGAAGGCGTAGTCGACGCCGCCGCGGACGATCCCGCCGACCCGGCGCGGCAGGTCCCCGGCGGGCAGCGTGTGCGTGGCGCCGAACTCCTCGGCCAGCTTGAGCTTGGCGTCCACCACGTCCGCGGCGATGATCGTGGTGGCCCCGGCCAGCACGGCGCCCTGCACCACGTTCAGGCCGACGCCGCCGCAGCCCGCCACCAGCACGCTGGCGCCGGGCTCGACCCGCGCGGTGTTGAGCACCGCGCCCACGCCGGTGACCACGCCGCAGGCGGTCAGCGCGAGCAGGTCGAGCGGCGCGTCCTCGGCGACCTTGACGCACATCGCCTCGGCCACCACGACCTTTTCGGCGAACGCGCCGATGCCGATATAGGGCCGCACGGGCCGGCCGTCCACCGACAGGCGGGTGCTCCCGTCCGGCATCGTGCCCGTGATCGCGGCCAGCCGGGCGGGCCCCGAGCACAGGTGCGCGCGGCCGCGGGCGCACTCGCGGCAGCGCCCGCACGGCCCGTTCATCGCGACGATCACATGGTCGCCGGGCCGGACCGCGGTGACGCCGGGGCCGACCTCCTCCACCACGCCCGCGCTCTCGTGGCCGAGCACGCACGGCAGGTGCGACACCACCGGGCTCGTGCCGTCCAGGGCCTTCAGGTCGGAGCCGCAGACGCCGGACGCGGCCACCGCGACCCGCACCTCGCCCGCCGCGGGGGCCTGCACCTCGACCTCGGCGACCTGCAGCGGGGCGCCGAACTCCCGCAGCAGCGCCGCGCGCATCACCGTGCTCGCCACGTCGCTCACCTCCGCGCAGCACGCTAGCACCAAGCATTTGCTTGGTCGAGTGCCCCGGGCGCGCCCGGTCCGGCGGCGGGCGGCGCGAAGCCGCCGTTGACACGTTCCGACCGGCCAACTTACGCTCACGCCCAAGCGAGCGCTAGGTCGTTTCGCGGTGTCGGGGGCCGCGCCGGGACCGCGTCCCGGCGGCGGGGGCGCGGCGGCCGCGGCTCGTCCACGCCGACCCGTGCCCGGAGGCGCGATGAAGACCAGCCCCACGCTCCGCTCCCCGTCCGCGGCCCCGCCCGCCGTCCTGCCCGCCGCCGCGCTCACCCTGCTGACCTGCCTGACCGGCTGCGCGACGAGCAACGAGGCGTCCTCGGCCGGGTCCGGCGGCGCGCCCGGCGTCACCGGCGACACGGTGAAGGTCGGCGGCGTGCTCACCGTCACCAGCGCCACCGGCTACTCCACCGGCGGCGCCGAGCTGGGCGCCAAGGCCCGCTTCGCCCGCGCCAACGCCGAGGGCGGCGTGCACGGCCGCAAGATCGAGTTCATCGGCGTCGAGGACGACGGCATGACCCCCGACAAGGGCGCCGCGGCCGCCCGCAGGCTCGTCCAGAAGGAGAAGGTGTTCGCGCTGGTCCCGGTCAGCGCCCCGCAGTTCGGCGGCGCCGAGTTCCTGGAGCAGCAGGGCGTGCCGTGGCTCGGCTGGGCCACCGGGCCGTTCTGGTGCGGCAGGCGCACCGCGTTCGGCTTCAACGGCTGCCTGGCGCCCGGCCCCGGCCACGGCACCCAGACCTGGTGGGGCAACCAGGTCGCCGCGCAGCTCGGCGGCGCCCGGGGCAGATCGGTGTGGGTGCAGGCCACCGACTCCTCCGCCAGCAAGTACGGCGTGCAGACCATCTCCAAGTCGTTCACCGCCGCCGGGTTCACGCTGGCCGGAACGTCGGCCGCGCTGCCCGCCCAGTCCCCGCCGCAGGACTGGTCCCCCTACGTCAACAAGATCATGAAGAGCGCCGGCGGGAAGGCGCCCGACGTGGTGGTGTCGGTGATGGCCGGCGGCAAGTTCAACTCCGGGCTGTACGCGGCGCTGAAGAAGGCCGGCTACCGGGGCCTGATCACCGACGCCACGTCCTACGACCCGCACGTGCTGCGCGACCCGCAGACCGCCCGCGCCCTGGACGGCGTGTACGCGGCGCCGCAGTTCGAGCCCTACGAGTCGACCGCGTCCGAAGTCGCCCGGCTGAAGGAGGACGTGCGGCGGGCCGGCGGCGCGGACGCGGTGCTCGACCAGCACGTCGCCACCGGCTACTGGAGCGCCGAGGTGTTCCTGAAGATGCTGGAGAAGGCGGGCCGCGACCTCACCCGCGAGTCGTTCTTCAAGGCCGCCGAGAACTTCTCCTACGACAACGGGGGCTTCGGCCGGGTGCGGTTCCCGTCCGGCAAGACCGAGCCCAACGGCTGCGGCGCCCTGGTCCGGCTGCGGGACGGCAGGTTCACCGTCGCCCAGCACCTGCGCTGCTTCGCCAACACCGCCCTGTGACCACTCCCCGCCGCGCACCCCGGAGGTGACGGGTGAGCGAACTCGTCGGCTACGTCCTCAGCGGCCTGGTGACCGGCGCGGTGTTCGCGCTCATGGCGTCCGGGCTGACCCTGTCCTACTCGGCCACCGGCGTGTTCAACTTCGCGCACGGGGCCGTCGGGTTCCTGGCCGCGCTGCTGTTCTTCGAGCTGACCGCCGGGCTCGGCTGGCCGGTGTGGGCGGCCGGGCCGGCGACCGTGCTGGTCGCGGCGCCCCTGCTCGGGTACGCGCTGCACCGGCTGATGTTCCGCGGCCTGGCGTCGGCCGGGGAGACCGCGCAGATCGTCGCCACCATCGGCCTGGCGATCGCGCTGCCCGCCCTGGGCCTGTGGACGGTGGACGTGCTGGTCGGCACGTTCGGCGCCGACCTGCCCCGGGTCACCGAGGGCGCCGCCGCGCGCGGCCTCGGCCCGCGCCCGGTGCGCACCTGGCACCCGTTCGGCGGGCTGACCGTCGACTCCGACCAGCTCACCACGTTCGCGCTGTCGGCGCTGGCCGCCGCCGCGCTGTGGGCGGTCATGCGGCACACCCCGCTCGGCCTGCGGATGCGCGCCACCGTCGACCGGCGCCGCCTGGCCGAGCTGCGCGGCGTGGACGCGGGCGCCGCCTCCGCCCAGGCGTGGATGCTCGGCTCGGCGCTGGCCGGGCTCGCCGGGGTGCTCGCGGTGCCCGCGCTCGGCCTGGACTCCAACGCCTTCACGGTGCTGCTGTTCGCCTCGGCCACCGCCGCGGTGTTCGGACGGCTGCAGTCCATCCCCGTCACGTTCGCCGCGGGGCTCGGGCTGGGCGTGGTGCAGAACCTCGTCGCCGGATACGCCGACTTCGCCGAGAAGGTCACCGGCTTCCGCACGGCCGTCCCCGCGATCCTGCTGTTCGCCGGGCTGCTGGTGCTGGGGCGTTCCCGGGAGCGCCTGGCCGGCTCCATCGCCGAGGACGCCCCGCCGCCCGACCACCTGGCCGGCCTGCCGCGCTGGCGGCGCGTCCTGCCGTGGGGCGCGGCGGTCGCGGCGCTGCTGCTGTGGACGTTCACGATCGGCGGCGACTACTGGGTGGGGCTCGTCGCGCAGGGCCTGGTGCTGGCGTTGATCTTCTGCTCGTTCGTCGTGGTCACCGGCCTCGGCGGCATGGTCAACCTGGCGCAGGCGTCGTTCGCGGCGCTGGCCGCCCTGACGGCGGGACTGGCCTTCGGCAAGGGGCTGCCGTTCCCCGCGGCCGTGCTGCTCGGCGTGCTGGCCGCCGTCGCCGCGGGCGTGCTCGTCGCCCTGCCCGCCCTGCGCCTGGGCGGCCGCGTCCTCGCCCTGGCCACCCTCGCGCTGGCGCTGCTCGCCGACCAGGTGCTGTTCCAGATCGACGCGTTCAGCAACGGCACCGTCGGCTGGAGGCTGCCCGCCGTCTCCTTCGGGATCACCGACACCAACGACCCCCGCACCCGCGTCGTCGTGCCGCTCCTGCTCATCGGCGCGGTCGCGCTGCTGGTGCGCAACCTGGAGCGCTCGGCGTCCGGCCGGGCCATCCTGGCGGTGCGGTCGGCGCCGGCCGCCGCGCTGTCCGTCGGCATCTCCGCCACCCGCGCCAAGATCACGCTGTTCGCGCTGGCGTCCGCCGTCGCGGGGCTGGGCGGCGTGCTGTACGCCACGTTCAACGGCCAGATCACCGCCACCGACCTGCCCGCGCTGACCGGGTTCGTGTGGCTGGCCGTCGTGGTGCTGCAGGGCGTGCGGCGCGTCGGCGGCGCCGTGCTCGGCGGGCTGGTCATGGCCCTGTTCCCCGAGGTGCTGGACGACGTCACCGACTCCCAGCACGTCGGGATGATCCTGTTCGGGCTCGGCGGGGTGGTCCTGGCCTGGCACCCCGACGGCGTCCTGTCCCAGTTCGCCGAACTCCGCCACCGCCGCCGCGAACGCACGCCGCCGCCCGCCGGCGCGCCGCCCGCGGCCGTGCCCGCCGCGCCGCCGCCCG